>JALZNY010000411.1 GCA_030857525.1 Actinomycetota bacterium | reverse complement strand
CCAAGCAACCATGGCTTTCCGGCCCGCCTGGTGGTGCCCGGCCTGTTCGGCTACGTGTCGGCCACCAAGTGGCTCTCGGAGATCGAGCTCACCACCTTCGAGGGCTTCGACGGTTACTGGGTGCCCCGGGGCTGGTCGAAGCGAGGGCCGGTCGAGACCCAGGCTCGCATCGACGTCCCCGGCTTCGGGACCCGCCCTCCGGCCGGTCGTGTCGTGGTGGCCGGGGTGGCCTGGGCGCCGACGCTCGGCATCTCCCGGGTGGAGGTGGCCATCGACGATGGGCCTTGGGCCGAGGCCACCCTGGCCGAGGCGCTCGACGTCGACACCTGGCGTCAGTGGCGCTACGACTGGGACACCGCCCCTGGCCGCCACGAGATCCGGGCCCGGGCCACCGACGGTACCGGTGCTGTCCAGACCGCTGAGCGGACCGTTCCTCGCCCCGGCGGCGCCACCGGCTACCACACCATCGCCGTGACCGTCGTCGATCCCGGGTAGACGATGCCGGGCGAGCGTCCTACTCACCACTAGCCCACCTATCACGCCACATCGAACAGCTCGGGCGGCGGCCTCGGATGTCGGATGGGGGCCTCGCTGGTGAAGGTCCTGCCGCTCGGATCGGTGACCACCAGGGTGGCGTCGTCGTCCAACTTGGCCGACCACCCCGGCTTGTGCAGCCGTACATGATGGCGCCGGCACAGAAGTGCACAATTAGACGGACAGGTAGCTCCACCGTCCTCCACGTGCACGATGTGATGACAATCACACCAGTCCGCCGGCCGGTCACAACCGGGCGGGGCCGAAAAGAAGCTACCTGGGCATTTGAGTGAAGAACCCGTAGACGTATCCGTTGGAAAGAGCCCAGGTAGCTTCTTTCCGGACCCGAAGCGGCAGTGCCTGTCTCTTACGACCAGAGCGTTGTAGAGGTTGGCCGAGATGGTCCTGGTGGCAGTGCCGTAGTCGAGGATCGAAGAGCCTGACATCAGCACCCGGTGCATCACCGAATGGCACACCAGCGAGGCCAGGGAGGGCCCGTCGACGACCACCCCGTCGGCGAACTCGGCCCCCCGGCCCGCCTCCAGGTCCTCCAGCTTGACGATCACGTTGACATGCGGGCGGTGGCGGCTCCCGGCGGGGTGGTCGTGGCGCTCGAGGAAGAACGAGCAGATGTCGACCATGGCCGCCGCCCGGCGCTGGGCGGGGGTGCGCACCTCGCCCTCGGCGTCCTTCGCCGAAGCCAGGCGCAGGGCGGTGGCCAGCATCTCGCCATCCAGGGCCCCGAGATCACCGTCCAGGCGCCAGCGCCCTTCGAGGAGCGAGGACAGGTGCAGCGATGACTCGGCCTCGCCCTTGTCGTCGTCGTCGTCCAGGCTGTCCTCGGCCAGGGCCTTCCACTGGCGCATGGCCACAGCCACGTCGCCGGCGGCCAGCGGGGCCAGGATGGGCACCAGCTCGGCCTCCTGCTCGGCGAAGCGCTCGGTGGTCTTGTCCGACACGTTGACCACGATGGCCTTGACCTGGCCGCCCGACAGGGTGCCATCGAGGAAGGCGGCGCTGGTGACCGGCAACGAGCGCAGGCGCTTGGCCATCCGTACGGCGTAGGCGGCATCGCCGGCGGTCAGGCCGGCCTGGGTGCGCAGCCAGGCCGTCATGGAGGTGGCCGCATCCAGGTCCCAGCCCTCGCCCGCATCGAACTCGCCGTCGGCCACGCACACCCGGGCTGAGAGCCGATCAAGGAGGCGATGGGCCTGGGCCAGCTCGGAGCTGTCGAAGCCGATCTCCAGGCTCTCGATGGCCTCTCCGAGGGTCTCCAGCGTCCCTAGCACCACTGTCTACCATACGCCCGTTCGGCGACGAAGGCAAGGGAAAAGGGGAGAAAGTTGTTGGTTCGTGGCGTAGCTCCTTGCGCACCTCCGCCATGTGGGGCACGTCCACCGATACGACGAACTCGTGGTGACCATCAACCCGAAATGGTGGCCTCGAAACCGCGGCGGCCTACTGGTCATTCCCACTGAGCATTACGAGAACGTCTACGACCTCCCAGTGGCCCTCGGGATGCCGCTTCAACAGGCCATCCGGGACGCGGCGTTCACCCTGAAGAACCATTTCACTGCGACGGTATTTCAACCAGGCAGCACAACGAACCCGCCGGAGATCAGGACGTTTGGCACTACCACGTCCATGTGTTCCCCGGGTACCTCGGCGATGACCTCTACCGGCACGACGGAAGCTGGGTCAGGCGGTCG
>JALZNY010000410.1 GCA_030857525.1 Actinomycetota bacterium | reverse complement strand
GTATGCTCCCGTCCAGCCAGAGCACGTCGAAGGCGACGAACACCACCGGTGTCTCGGCCAGGAGCCGGGTGGACGGTGCGGCGACGTGCATGCGGCGCTGGAGCCGTTGGAAGCTGGCCCGCTGCTGCCGGTCGAAGGCCACCACCTCGCCGTCGAGGACCGCCTCACGTCCGCCGAGCGTGGCCGCGACCCCGCTCAGCTCCGGGTAGGTGGTGGTGATGTCGCCCCCGCGGCGGTTGGTCAGCGTGAGCACGCCGGCGTCCACGACGGCCATCACCCGCTGGCCGTCGAGCTTGGGCTCGAGCTGGTAGGCCTCAGGGTCGGGTGGGATGCCGGTGCCCCCGGCCAGCATGGGGAGCAGGCGTGGCGGGCGGCCGGTCACGGGGCTTCCCACGCCAGGCGCCAAGATCCGCTGGGGTCGCGATCCAGGCGGGCGGGAGCCACGACCGCACGAGCGCCGCCGTCGCCCTGGCGCTCCCAGCGCACCGCCCGGGCCACCAGTCCCCGGGGCGAGGGGAGGAGCTCGAGCACAAAGCCGTCGTCGACCACGGCTAGCCCGCGGGCCCCCACGGTCAGGGCCCAGCGCACCCCGAGGGTGACGGAGGCCCGGGTCCCGAAGCGGTCCATCCTGCCGGCCACCTGGGGGGCCTTTCCCGGTCGGGCCAGCCCCACCTCGACCGTCGGGGTCCGGCTGGCTTCGAGGCGCTGAGCCCAACCGGCGAGGTGCTCGGCCAGCGGCGCGAGGGCGCGCTCGCGTAGCTGGTCGGCCAGGAGGCGTTCGTGGCCCGTTTCGCGGTAAGACGAAGTCCGCCACGCTCGTTCCCATGTGAGCAGGAGCGACAGCTCGCAGGCCCGGGCGAGGGCGCCAGGAGCGAGGATGCGCTCGGGTCCGAGCCGGTCCCGCACCTGGACGAACAGCTCGGGGGAGGTGGCCCAGGAGTGGACGTCTCGCCACTGCTTGAGCAGCCGCAGGCAGGCGGGGGTCTCGGCCCCGAGCGCCTTCATGGCCCGCTCGGCCTCGAGGTCGTGGTCCTCGACCACCAGGGCGCCCCGTCGCCAGCTCATCCGGTGGCGCTCACCGCTGCACTCGACCAGCTCACACACCGGATCGAGGTGGTCGCACCACCGCCGGCCCACGACCCACTGCTCCCGAGGCCCGCTCAGGCGGCGGCGTCGAGGTGGACCGTGCGGGCCCAGGCCGGGGTGGCCCACACCTGTCCGCCCCGGGCACCCTCGGCGGCCCCGACCAGCCCGACCACCACCTGCATCGCCTTGGGCGCTTCGGCCGGCCACGGGGTCATCCCGTCGGTGAGCACCACCAGCACCGACGGCCGGGGCCGGAGCCGGGATGCGGCCTCGATACCCGCGACCATGTCGGTGCCCCCCCCGCCGACCAGCTCGATCTGGCTGGCCTTGGTGACCTTGCGGCTGGTGTGCACCGAGGCGTCGACGGTGAGCACCCGCAGCTGGGAGCGACCCACGCCCACCCCCCGCAGCAGGCCCTCCACCTCGGCCAGCACTCGGGCCAGAGCCTCCCCGTCCATGCTCCCCGACGTGTCGCACAGGACTGCCACCTCGGGCAGGGGGCGCTCCAGGGCGGGCAGCACCACGTTCGGACTCGCCCCCGCCCGGCGCGACGGGCGGCGGTAGCTGTAGTCGGCCCGACCGGCCACCGTGGTGATCCCCTTGCGTATCTCCGCCGCCAGGACCCGGCGCCAGTCGACAGCCGGCTCGAGGACCTGCTCGGCCCAGCGCCGCCAGCCCGCCCCCACCCGGCCTCGACCCGAGCGGGCGTAGTCGACCACCCGGCTGGCCGTCTGGCACTGCAGCATCTCTCGTTCGCCTACCGGGACCCCGCCCCCGGCGTCGCCGGCCAGCTCCCAGGGTCGGGCCTGGGCGTCGGCCCCGCTACCGCAGTCGTGATGGTCGGGCGTGTGGAAGTCGCCCAGGTGGAGGTACTCCTCGGCCAGCCGTCCTGGCTCACAGCCGAGGGTGGAGGGCAGGACCACCTCGCCGGGCAGGCGCAGGTCGGGATGCGACAGGTCGTCGTTGATCTCGGCGTCGGTGGCCAGGGTCCAGTCGTCGGCCTGTCCGGGGCCGAGGCCGAGGCTGCGGGCCCGCCCGGCGTGGTCGCGCAACAAGTGCCCGGTGTGGTGGACCAACAGGCTGCCGAGCTCGGCCACGCTCCAGCGCGCCACCACCTCGGGGTCGACATAGAGCCGCCACGCCTCGTCGACGGTGGCA
>JALZNY010000072.1 GCA_030857525.1 Actinomycetota bacterium | reverse complement strand
GTTCCGCGTAGCCCGATCGCTGGGTCTGCAGGGCCAAGCGCCGGCCGGCGATCTCCTGGTTGACCCTCGCTCGCTCAGCCTGGAGCTCCTGGCGCTCGGCGGCGTCGTCGCTCGCCGCGATCTGGCCATCGATGTCGGTCAGACCCTCCTCGAGCGCAGCGATCTGCTGGTCGACTTCGTCCACCTTCACCTGCACCTGCTCGGCGGCGGCCAGCAGGTCGGCCACCCGTTGCTCCTGGCGGGTCACCACGTAGGTCTCCGCGTAGGTGTTGGCTATGCGGGCCGCATCGGCGGGTTCGATGCTCTCGGCGCTGACCGCTACCACGGAGGTGTCAGCTACCGCGGCGAGGGTTACCTCCGGCTCGGCCCCCAACGTCTCGGCGACACCCCGACGCACGCTGTTGGACTGCATGACCTCCATCTCGGTGCTCACGTCGACGAGCGGCTGCGGTGCGAAGATCTCTCCCGAGGTCGGGGGTTGGAGTAATACCTTGGCGGTGGCTTGGTAGACGGGCGTCTGGAGGAAGGAGACGGTGAGGGAGGAGACGACGACGACCACCACGGCCAGGAGGATCGCCAGCTTGCGCCGCTGCACGACTGCCAGGTAGTCGCGTAGCTCCAGCTCGCTCGAGTCCGACTGGGGAATCACCCGGCCGAGGATACTTGCGCGCACCGCCGACCAGGCCAGCCGGTGGTACGGGCGCCGGGAACCCCCGTAGCATGGGGCAATGGGCTGGTGCCATGAGTTCGGGGTGGAGATCGAGGAACGATGTACCCATCCGATGACGGCAGGGGCCACGACCTGCTCCTGTGCCGAGTGCGGCACGGTCTGCCGTGGTCGTTTCGAGGGAGGTTGTGAAGCGGTGTGGCGTCGTGGTCCTCGGAGTGATGCACCCGATCGCCCGCCCAGAGGGTCGCTGGTCAGCTTGTCCAGCGTCGGTGGGAACGGTTCGCTGAATGGCGGCGTGCGCGTGGTGGAGGAGACCAAGGTCAACGGGGTCACCAACGGACGGGACCCCTCCGGGCGGGTCACCGAGGTCCAGGCCGCGCTGGCGAACCTGGCCGACGAGGTGGCGCGCCAAGCGGAGCGCATCGTCACCCTTGAACGGCAGCTGGACAGCTTCGCCAAGGTGTTGGGCCAGCTCGGTGTCGATGTCGACGTCCGCCTGGGTCGCCTCGAGCGACGGGGCTGAGCTGCTCACCGTTTAGGTGGGATTGGTCCCGATCCAGAGTTCGAGCCTGCACGGCACCTTCGTTTCGTGCGCCCGCCCGAACTCAGCGGAGGCAACCGATGGTTGTGACGATGCAGGCCGTCCCGTCGTTGCCGGAAGGCCAGTTGTCGCTCGTCTGCCAGACTTGGCCCGCGGTCCACGAGTGGCGCAACATCACCCACACGGGTTGGAACAGGCTCCCTGTGTAGCCGTTGACCCCAGGCGTGCCCACTCCGTTGCTCATCCACCCCACGAGCTTCACACCCCCGGTGTGGTACCACCACACCGGCCCGCCGGAGTCGCCGCCGGAGACGATGCCGTTCGGGTTGTCAACCCGGCAGATTGTTTTGGCGGAAGTGCAGTTGCTCGCCAGGGTGCCGCACCGGTGACCTCCCGCGGCCAAAGTGTCGCCAGAGACCCCTGAGTGGCAGAGCGAACTGCCGGATGGAAGGTCGCCGTTGCCGCGTCCGATATCGGTCAGGCAGCGTTGGTCCAGCCATTCGACAGTCGCATCGAGTTGGCGATGGGGTCAGTGCCCGTGCCGATCAGCCCGAGGTCCGGGCCCCCGCTGGCGCCACCCACGCGGGAGCTATGGGTGACGTGTCCCATGAACCCGGTGCCACCACACGTGTGGTCCCCATTGTTCCCTCCCAGCACAGAGCTGGTATGGCCGACGCCCGGCACGAAGTACCTTCCCTGCCAACTCAGTACGCCACCGCCGCTAGCCCCGGGTTCAGCACATGGATGAGGTTGGGCGACACTCTGGGAATGGTTCGCGAAAAGGAGTTCCAGGGCCCGGCGTCGAATTCCTCCTGCAGTGGTCAAACTACAGCGATGGGATTTCGGCCCTCCGCCCTCGGAGTCGGCCCGGCTGTACCAGCTCGTGGCGACGAGACGGCCGGCATTCACCAGGTAGCGCAGGATCGACGGCCCCGCCGGCCGGCCGAATCGGGCCCGCATCTCCACCAACAGGGGAGCGAAGCGACGGTTGAACCCGACCATCAGGCGATCGTTGCCGGTGGTGGCCACCACGGCCGACACCCGGTCGAGCTCGGCGGGAGTGAGCGCCAGTGGCTTCTCCACTGGGCGTTGGCGGCTGACAGCGAGGTGGTCGTCGCCACCCGGGCCAACTCGACGCCCTCGGCCTCCTTCAGGTGGGGCAGCAACATCGACGAGGCGTAGTTGCCGGCACCGAGGAAGGCGAGGCGCAGGGCGGAGCGGCGCGGCCCCGACGGGCGGGACGCCGGCGGCACCGCTGCCCCCACCGCCGGGACCGGGGGCGTCCCCTTGGAGGGAGAGGTCTCCGGGGGGTCGGGATAGGTGAACAGGAAGCCGACGCCGGCCAGCTCGCCGGCGCTCAGGCGTCCGTAGACGTCGACCGCGTCGGCAACGGGGAAGGCCCCCGACACCAGTGGCTCGAGGCTGAGCCGGCCCCGAGCCAGCAGGTCGAGGAAGCAGGACAGGTTGCGCCGCTCGGTCCAGAGCCCGCACTTGCCGATGTCGACCACCCGGGCCCGGTCCCGCGCCAGGCGGGCAGCAGTGCGGACCGGGTCGTTCGACGAACCCCCGGCGGCGAGGAAGACATGGTCGGCACCGAGGCCGGCCGTGGCCTGGGCCAGGACTCGCTCGACGATCAGCACGTTCACGCCGTCCAGAGCCGTGGTCCTTTTCGGGGAGCCCGGTCAACCTGGTCCTCGTCGGCCTGCAGGCGTGCCTTCAAGAGCCTCAGGGCGTGCCCGCCCGAACCATCGTCCCGGCCGCCACGGCACGGCGAGCACGGCGCCACGACCGCAGGCCTTGCGGGGCGTGCCAAGGTACCCACACAAACCGGTAGAGGTAGCCGGCGGCCAGCCCGAAGCGGCTCCGGCGGGCGGGCGGGAACCACAGGCGGACGAACGACGGTGTCGGGATCAGCTCTCGGCCCACGAGCGAGGCCTTGGCCCGCAGCCCGGAGGCACGAGCTACCTGTTCGAACGGGCGTGAAAGGACCCCGGTGGAGGAGGCCTGGAGGAAGAGCTCGACCGAGGCATCGACGGCGAGACCGAGCGTCTCGGCCATCGTCTCTCCCTCCGGGAGCAAACGCAGGCCCAAGGCGAAGGCGGGGAGGGCGTCGAGGGTCCGGGCCAGATCGAGGGCGGCCTGCCAGTCCGCCAGGTCCAGACGGGACAAGGCCCGGCCCAGATCGTCGAGGGTCTTGGACTTCCCCAGCTCCGCGTGCAGGACCACATGCAGGGCCAGGGCGGCGGGTGCGAGCACCTCCGCCCGGCTGCCGCCCACGGTCGCCGGTCTTGCGTGAGCCGAGACCACCTCCCAGCAGCGCCACGGGCTGGCGCCGAGTCGCGGCGACATGGTGTTGTGCAGATCGACGGTGGGCGAACCCGGCCGGTCCCAGTTGGTGGCGTGGTCGGCCTGCTCCCCCGGAGCTGTTCCCGCGCAGCGCAGCACGTAGCCCAGGCCGACGAGCGCCTCACCTGCGGCGTCCAGTTGGTCGGGGGCAACCAGCACGTCGACATCGGAGTAGGGCCGGGCACCGCCGTCGTCGTACAACCAATGGGCGAAGGACGCCCCCTTCAACAGGATCGGGCGGAGCTGGCGCTGGCGCAGGGCATTGATGACCTGCCCGGCCGCCTGATCGACGATGAGGCTTTTGACCGTCGCCAGCATCGCGGTGTTGGGCTGGGCTGCCATCACTGCCGACTGTACCGCTGGCGTTCCCCGGACGCGCTCGCCTCTTGCCTCGGTCAGCGGTGCAGGATGGCGCGGTAGAACGCCAGCACCTGCGGGGCGATGACGTCGGGGGTGAAGTCCTGCGCCCGCTTCCGAGCGGCCTCCCCCAGCCGCATGCGCAGGGAATCGTGGCCGCCAGCCGCCGCAGCGTGAGGGCGAGGGCATCGACGTCGCCCGGGGGGTAGAGGAGCCCGTCGTGGCCGTCGGTCACGATCTCGCCCGGCCCGCCGGCTCGGGGAGCCACGACGGCCAGGCTGGAGGCCATGCCTTCGACCACCACCAGGCCGAAGCCCTCGGCGATCACCGAGGCCTGCACCAACACGTCCAGCCGACCGAGCTCGGCACCGATGTCCTCCCGGAAGCCGGTCATCTCGACGCGACCCTGCAGGCCTAGGCGCACCACCTGGCTGCGGAGTTGTTCCTCGTAGTCCCTCGACTCCCCGAACAGGGCAGCACCCACGATCGTCGCTCGCGCCGTGCCTTCTGGGAACGCCTCGAGGAAGACGTGCTGTCCCTTCAGGGGAGCGAGACGACCGACCATGCCCACCCGTAGTGGCGCCCCGGTGGATCGGGGCCCGGCCATCGATATGACCTCCACAGGCGACGGGATGACGGCGGCCATGAGGCCGGGGGTGGCGACGCAACCCAAGGTGCTGCGGGAGTTGGCGAGGACGGCCGTGGGGAGGCGGCGGACGGAGGCCCGGACCAGACGGAGCGCCGCCGGTGGGAGGTGGTCGGAGGTGATCTGCTCGCGGATGTGCCAGACCTTCGGTACTCCCACCAACCTCCCTGCCGCGCAGCCGTAGAGCCCCGACTTGAGCGAGTTGGTGTGGACCAGATCGGGACCCAGGCGGCGCAGCCGTCGGGCTACCGCTGACGTGTACCCGGCGGTGTGGAGGACTGTGGCCTTCGGCAGGCGGGAGGGGCGGACCCGGTCGCGCGACAGCCCACGAGCGAGTGGTCCAGGTACACCACCCGAAGTCGCGCCGCCATCTTGGGTCTCAGAGGGCGCAGGCGGTGGCCGGGGCCACGTAGGAAGGTCCCGCCGTTTCGCTCATCGGCACCTCTCGAACGATGCAATCGGCGAGGAGACGGTAGCGCTGGCCGTCCCACCAGACCTTGAGCATCCTGACCCGCACCTCGGCGACTTCCTCCTGTCCGGCGAAGGCGATAGGGGGCACGTTCAGGAAGGCTGGCGCCCGACCGGTCCAGACGTGGTGCGGCGGGCGGAGCGGCGGCTGGTCGACCCACTGGTCGAAGCGCGCTCGCACGAAGCGATCGAAGACCAGCGAGTCGTCCTCCTGGTACTGGCTCACGGCGAACTCGGATTCGACCTTGGAGAGGTCATCGAGGCTGCGGGCCTGGTTGATCCTGGAGGCCACGTTCCAGTCGACGGCAGCCCCGTGGCTGCCAACGAGGATCCCGGGCTTAGCCAGGAACCCCAACCGGCCCAGAGCCAGCAGCATCTCGTAGGGTGCCAGGTCGTCAGGGTCGACCCGATAGGCGGTTCCTGACTCTCCCACTGCCTCTAACGCGATGCGTACCGTGTAAGGCGTGTCGTACCAGGCCAAGTTGCTCACGCCGAAAAGGCGAGGCGAAAGAGCGACGAAGGGCAGGGCGAGGAGAACCAGGGCAGGACCGAAGCTGGCAAAGACATCTCGATCACAGCGGAGGACGAAGACGAGCAAAGCAGCTTCGAGGATCATCCACTTCCAGAAGAAGAGCCCCGACAATAGGAACACTGACAGGTGCAGGCCGGGGAGGGCGACCAACACCGCTAGCGCGGGTCGGCGCCCCAACAGCATGAGGAGGGCGGTGACCTCCACGGCGATGGCGGCGG
This sequence comes from Actinomycetota bacterium, assembly GCA_030857525.1. Taxonomy (GTDB): domain Bacteria; phylum Actinomycetota; class Acidimicrobiia; order Acidimicrobiales; family CADCSY01; genus JADDRA01. The sequence continues at coordinate 1,077 of JALZNY010000072.1, read as the reverse complement.
GGACAAGGAGCCAGTTCAGACCGGCCACGAGGTCCGCCAATCGACTTGCGGTGTCCGCGGTGAGCCATCCGGATAGATGGGCCGAGCGAGTCATGTTGGCTAGTTCTTGTCGCCCCGGCCAGAGCAAGGCGATCTTGCCCACCCCAGCGACGAGATACCACGACACCACCAGGACCCCGGCAGCTCCTATGAGGACCCGCAGTCCCTCCCGCCCACGCAGGATCCCCGCCCCCGCCGCCAGGCAGAATAGTATGACCAAGTCGAACACCAGGCGATCTCCGGTCCAGGAGTAACGACCTAGGGGGACGGCGAACTGGGAGATGATCACGCCGGCGAGGACCGTGAATGGCACCAGAGCGATCGGCCACCTGAAGCTCAAGGCGAACAGACCTACGAGCAACACCCGGTCGACCAGGTGGGACTGGCCGAAGAACCAGTTGGGCTCGTAGAAGGCCAGAGAGACGACGAGCGAGCCAGCGGTTGCGAGCACGAGGAGTCGCAGGCGGTGACCCTCCGCCAAGTGGGTCCATCGCTGGTCCCTCCGCAGCCAGACGACGACCGCCGCAGGTGCCAGGACCAGGACCAGGAGCTTCGACGTGCGAAGAGCACCGAAGGTGATGGAAAACGACCGGTAGGCAGCTTCGTCGAGTTGGGCGAGCGGATAGAAGACCCTGCTCACCACGGCCAAGCCGAGGAGCAGTGCCGCAGTGCCAGCCAGCGTAGATAGCTCTGATTGGTTGAGGGGCGTTCGCTTCATGATGCGAGCCGCCGAGGACATCGGCGAACCAAACTACGCCACACATGGTCCGGCCCCAAACCGACGGGACCAGCCGTAGCGGCCTGCCGACAGGTTCGACCACCCCGATGGCGTGGGGGCGGCCTCGACTTGCACGTCCAGCGGATCTGAATCAAGCGTTGAGCGCCACTGCTCAGGCTGCTCGAAAAATGTCATCTTGCAGACCGACACCTTCGCCCGGACAACGACGATGAATTCCTCGGAGCGGCGACATCGGCGCCGCCGTCGGCGCTTGGTCCCCACGACACCGCGGCCGCCCGCGCCGTCTCGATCTGATGTCA
>JALZNY010000409.1 GCA_030857525.1 Actinomycetota bacterium | reverse complement strand
CACCTGGCAGGCGATCCCCCTGCCCCTTCCCCCCGGCGCACCGAATTGCCACGGTCCCGATGTGGCCTTTGACGGCAACGGCGACCTCCTCGTGCTCTTCGGTGCCACCGGCGGTCGGTTCAACCAGCCGGTGGGAATCTGGCTCCAGCGCATCACCGATCCGGCGGGCCGAGGTACGCCCGAGGGCGAAGCCGTCCCGGTGGCCGGGGGTGAGGCGTTTCACGCCCGCTTGGCCGCGGCCGGCGACCGGGTGCTGGTGACCTGGGTCCAGGCCCAGCCGAGCGCAGCCGAGGTGCCGCTCGGCTTCCCGGCTCCGCCCAACCCGGTCCTGATCGCCCGCTCCGATGACGGGGGGCGGACCTTCTCGGCGCCGGCCCAGGTGAGCGAGGACGACCGCCTGGTGATCCAGCCCACGGTCATCCTCGGCCCCGGGGGCGAGGTCGTCGTCGGGGCCCTCGACCTGGGTGAGGACCACTTCGACTACCAGGCTGAGCACCAGGGCCAGGGAGGGGCACCCAGCGACGAACCGTGGCGGGTGGTCACCTGGACGTCACGGGACGGCGGCTCCCGTTTCGAAGCCGGGGTGGTGGTGGCCGGCAGCCTCGTCCCGCCCCGCCGCATCATCGTGAACCTCGGGCCGAGCCCCAGCTTCGCCCTGGACCCGGAGCGGAACCGGTTCTACGCCAGCTGGGACGCAGGTCGGGGGGACGAACGCGACGTGTTCCTGGCCCACTCCGACGACGGCGGGACGACCTGGTCTCGACCGGAACCGGTATCGCCGCGCCCGTCGGCCCAGTTCCTGCCCACCGTGGGCGTGGCGCCCGGGGGCCGGGTCGACGTGGTCTTCTACGACCGCAGTGGCGACCCCGACGACGTGATGGCCGAGGTGGTGGTGGCGTCCTCGTGGGACGGCGGCACCTCGTTCGTGGCCTCGACGGTCTCCGACGTCGCCTTCGACTCGTCCATAGGCTTTGGCAGCGCCCAGGGCATCCCGCTGTTGGGGAGCCAGTTGGCCGTGCTCTCCCTCGACGACCGCCTGCACGCGTTCTGGGCCGACACCAGCCGGGGCTCGACGGCCACCAACATCCAGGATCTGGCCACCGCGGAGGTCGAGGTGCTGCCCGCCGCTGGTCGCCGCTGGCCTCTGGTCGCCGTCGGGGGGGCCGGTGTTCTGGCCGGCCTGGTCCTGGCCCGTCGGGCCGTGGCCGCCAGGATCACCGGAGACGGCTGAGCCGAGCCGGGCGAGCCCGCTACGACGACTTGGTGGGTGGCTACTTCGGGTCAGCCGACTCCGGGGCTGGGGACCGGTAGGTGAGGGCCCAGGCCACTCCCAACACGAGGACAGCCAGTCCGGGCAGGCTGTGGTAGACGGTGGCCCCCCAGGGGGCTTGGGCCCGGGTGGCCTGGAGCACCAGCGGGAGGTGGGTGGCCGTCATCCAAAAGCCGGCCAGCACGATGCCCAGGCCGGCGGGGAACAGCACGGCCGACGCTCGACCGCTGCGTCCGACCAGGAACGACCCGAGCGACAGGGCGATGACCACCACGCCGGGGACGACATGGTCGACGAACTCCACCATGTCGGCGGTGTTGAGCGGTGGTCCCGTGTAGGGCGGCAGCAGGGCCCAGCATCCGACCAGCAGGCCGAGACCGGCCAGCATGGGGAGCGCAGCCGATCGCACCGTCGGGGGGCTGGAAGCCTCCGTCACGGCGCCCCCTTAGGAGGCGGGGGCGACGAGCTCGTCGGCCAGGCGGATCAGGGCCTGCACGCCAGGAGCGCCGGGGGCGCTGTCCAGGGGCGCCACCCCGTCGCGGTCGGCGGCGACGATGGCCGGATCGTCGGGGATGGCGACGACCTCGAGATCGGGGAACGCCTTGGTGACCATGGCCAGGTCGTCGTCGTTGCGGATGCGGCTGGCCACCACCACGGCCCGTCCCAGCGCCTTGTCGGCGACCAGGGCGGCAGCCCGGCAGCCGACCTCGACCGACTTGGGGGTGGGCTCGACCACGATCAGCACGAGGTCGACGCCGGCGTCACCGAGGCGGGTCAGGGTGCCCACGCCCGCTTCGAGGTCGGCCACCACCATCTTCCCGCTGAAGTCCACGCTGCCGAGCAACTGCTCGGCGGAGAGGCCACATCAAAGGCAGCCCGGCTCGGGGTTGTCGATCCGGCTCACCACCGCCAGCCGGACCCCGTCGGGGGCATCGGAGCCGAAACGATCGAGGACCTGGTCCCACTCCGAAGCGTGCTCCTCCTCTCCCTCGTCGAGC
>JALZNY010000408.1 GCA_030857525.1 Actinomycetota bacterium | reverse complement strand
AGGCGGCGGCGTCGAGCATGGCCGCGAACAGTCGGGCCTCGACGTAGCGGGGCAGCAGCCGGTCGAAGATCTCTCCCGGGGACGGCTCGTACTCGTAGTCGGCGGTCAGGTCCCCGTCCCCCTCGTCGGCGGCCACGGCCTGCAGCGGCATGAACCGGCGCACCACCACCCGCTGGGAGGCGGCAGACAGAAAGCGGGTGTAGACGAGGCGGACCTGGTCGACATCTCCGTCGAGGAAGGCGTCGGTGATGACCGCGGCCACCTCCTTGGCGTCCTCGAAGCCGGGGGTGTCGCTCATGCCGGTGAACTCGGCGTCGATGCGGTACTTCCGGAAGCTGAAGTAGCTGGCCGCCTTCTTTCCGATCAGCACCAGCGAGTAGTCGGCGCCCTCGGACTGGGCGCCCTGCAGGTCACGCTCGGCGGCGCGGATGACCGAGGTGTTGTAGGCCCCGGCCAGGCCCCGGTCGGAGGTGATGACCACGAAGGCCACCTTGTCGACCGATTCGGCCTGGCGAAGAAGCGGGTGCTCCTTGCCGGCGCCGGCGGCCGACAGGTGCCGGATCACCTCGGTGATCTGCTCGGCGTAGGGACGCGCCGCCAGGGCCCGCTGCTGGGCCTTGACCACCTTGGTGGCGGCGATGAGCTCCATGGCATGGGTGATCTTCTTGGTCGACTGGATGCTCTTGACCCGTCGCTTGAGGACCTTCTCCTGGCCACCCGCCATCGGCTAGTCCTTGTCCCGTTCGATCTCGTCCTCGGGGAGGATGCCTTCCTTGCGCCCGCCGGCCTTGCTGGCCCGCTCGTCGCCCTGATCCTCGGCCTCGGGCTCCTCGGCCGCTTCCTCCTCGGTCTGGAACTGCTCGGCGAAGCCCTCGATGCCCTTCTTGAAGGCGTCCTCGTCGGAGATCTTGCCCTCCGAGGCGATGGCTTCGAGCAGGTTGCTGTGGCGGGTGCGGAACCACTCCACCAGCTCGGTCTCGAAGCGGGCCACATCGCTGACGGGGACGTTGTCGAGGAAGCCCCGCGTCCCGGCGTAGAGCGAGACCACCTGCTCCTCCACAGCCATGGGCGAGTTGAGGCCCTGCTTGAGCAGCTCGGTCAGGCGGTAGCCCCGGTCGAGCTGGGCCTGGGACACCTTGTCCAGCTCGGAGCCGAAGGCGGCGAAGGACTCCAGCTCACGGAACTGGGCCAGATCGCCCTTGAGGGTGCCCGTAGCCGTCTTCATGGCCTTGACCTGGGCGGCAGATCCCACCCGGGAGACGGAGATGCCCACGTCGATGGCCGGACGCACGCCGGACTTGAACAGGTCGTCTTGGAGGTAGACCTGACCGTCGGTGATGGAGATCACGTTGGTGGGGATGTAGGCGGAGACGTCGCCGGCCTTGGTCTCGATGATGGGCAGGGCGGTCAGCGAGCCCGCCCCCAGCTCGTCGGAGAGCTTGGCCGACCGCTCCAGCAGCCGGCTGTGGAGGTAGAACACGTCACCGGGATAGGCCTCGCGGCCCGGCGGCCGGCGCAACAGGAGCGACACCTGGCGGTAGGCCTCGGCCTGCTTGGACAGGTCGTCGTAGACGATGAGGGCGTGGTCGCCGTTGTCCATCCAGTGCTGGCCCATGGCGCAACCGCCATAGGGGGCCAGGTACTTGAACGGGGCCGGGTCCGACGCAGGGGCGACGACCACCACCGTGTAGTCCATGGCGCCGTGCTCCTCGAGGATGGCCACCGTCTGGGCCACCGTGCTGGCCTTCTGGCCGATGCCCACATAGACGCACTTCACCCCCAGGCCCTTCTGGTTGATGATGGTGTCGACGGCGATGGTGGTCTTGCCCGTCTTGCGGTCACCGATGATGAGCTCCCGTTGGCCCCGGCCGATCGGCGTCATCGAGTCGATTGCCTTGATGCCGGTCTGGAGCGGCTCGTGCACGGGCTGGCGACCGATGATGCCCGGTGCCTGGACCTCCATGCGCCGGGTCTGGTCGGTATGGATGGGCCCCTTGCCGTCGATGGGTTGACCAAGCGAGTCGACCACCCGGCCCAGCAGGGCGTCGCCCACCCCCACCTGGAGGATGTTGCCGGTGGCCTTGACCGACTGGCCCTCCTCGATGTGGCCGGCCTCGCCCAGGATGACCGCCCCGATCGAGTGCTCCTCGAGGTTGAGGGCCAGGCCGAGGGTGCCGTCCTCGAACTCGAGCAGCTCGTTGACGGCCACGCCGGGGAGCCCGCTCACCCGGGCTATGCCGTCGCCCACCCCGGTGACGCGCCCCACCTG
>JALZNY010000407.1 GCA_030857525.1 Actinomycetota bacterium | reverse complement strand
GCCGGGGACGGCGCGAACCGTCGTGGAGACGTTGACCAGACGCGTCGTGGAGGGCCCGCTCGGCCCGCTCGGGCCGCTCGGGCCGCTGGGCTCGCTCTGGGCGGCGGCGGCACCGGCGAAGGTGAGGGTCAGACCGGCCGCCAAGCCGATCGCTGCAAGTGCTCGTCGAGCGGTACCCACGGTGTGCTCCATTCCCCCCGCATGTCGGGTGACGTGTTGTCGGTGCCGCCGCGGGAGTGGTCCCGGGGTGACGAGTACGCACCATAGCCGACGATGCGCGATCGGTATGCAACTGACATCTAGCGGCGCGTTGGCGCGGCGGCCGCCGAGCTGCGATCATGGTGGCCGTGAAGGTGTCGTCGACCACCCTCGTAGCCGCCTGACGCACGGCCGCGCCTCGCGCTCGTGCGTCATCCCGGCCTCCCGCCCGACGGGGGGCCGTCGTCGTTTTCCGACCAGCCCCCTGAACTCAGCAACCGGTGCCGCAGCGCCAGGAGACCCGACCATGACGACCCGAGGGGCCACCAACGGTGGCCAGGCTCTCATCCGATCGCTTGAGCTCGAGGGCGTCGAGGTGATGTTCGGCCTGCCTGGCGGGGCCATCCTGCCGGTCTACGACCCCATCATCGACAGCCCGATCCGCCACATCCTGGTGCGCCACGAGCAGGGCGCCGGCCACATGGCCGAGGGCTTCGCCCACGCCACCGGCCGGCCGGGCGTGGCCATGGTGACCTCGGGGCCGGGGGCCACCAACATCGTCACCCCGCTGGCCGACGCCTTCCTCGACTCGGTGCCCATGGTGGTCATCACCGGCCAGGTGCCGTTCGGCGCCATCGGCACCGACGCCTTCCAGGAGTGCGACACCGTCGGCATCACCCGGTCGGTGACCAAGCACAACGAGCTGGTGTCGCGAGCCGAGGACATCCCCCTCGCCATCCGCCAGGCCTTCCACATCGCCACCACCGGCCGGCCCGGGCCGGTGCTGGTCGACATCCCCAAGGACATCGTCGACCCCACCAACCCCAACTCGGCCATGGACTGGCGCTGGCCCACCGACGCCGAGGTGATCGACAGCCTCCCCGGCTACCGGCCCACCACCATCGGCGACCACGGACGGATACGCGAGGCGGCCGCCCTCCTGCTCGCCGCCGAGCGTCCGGTGATCTACGCCGGTGGCGGGATCCTCAAGGCGCGGGCGGCCGCCGCGCTACGGGAGCTGGCCGAGCTCACCGACGTGCACGTGGTGACCACCCTGATGGCGCGCGGCGCGTTCCCCGACTCGCACCGGTTGTGCCTCGGCATGCCCGGCATGCACGGCAACTTCACCGCCATCACCGCCATGCAGCGCTCGGACCTGCTGGTCGCCCTCGGCAGCCGCTTCGACGACCGGGTCACCGGCAAGATCCCCGCCTTCGCCCCCGACGCCAAGATCGTCCATGTCGACATCGACCCCGCCGAGCTGGGCAAGGTGCGCCGGCCCGACGTGCCCATCGTCGGCGACTGCCGCCTGGTGATCGAGGAGCTGGTGCGCGAGGTGCGAGCTCTCCTCGACGGTGGGCAGACGTTCGGTGACCGCCGCCCCTGGCAGCAGAGCATCTCGGGCTGGCAGGAGACGTTCCCGCTCACCTACGAGCCCCAGGAGCCCGGCGACGCCCTCAAGCCCCAGTACGTGCTCGAGCAGCTGCGCGACCTCGCCCCGCCCGAGACCATCGTCGCCTCGGGAGTGGGCCAGCACCAGATGTGGACGAGCCAGTACTGGCGCTTCGAGCACCCCTACACCTGGGTCAACTCGGGGGGCCTGGGCACGATGGGGTTCTCCATCCCCGCCGCCATCGGCGCCAAGGTCGGCCGCCCCGACCGCACCGTGTGGGCGGTCGACGGCGACGGCTGCTTCCAGATGACCGCCCAGGAGCTGGTCACCGCCGCCACCGAGAAGATCCCCATCAAGGTGGCGCTGCTCAACAACGCCTACCTCGGCATGGTGCGCCAGTGGCAGGAGATGTTCTACGAGGAGCGCTACTCCGAGGTGTACCTCTCGCCCGAGCTGCCCGACTACAAGCTGTGGGCCGAGGCCATGGGCTGCGTCGGCATCCGGGTCGAGTCGCCCGAGGAGGTGCCGGCCGCCATCGCCAAGGCCAACGAGATCGACGACCGCCCGGTGGTGGTCGAGTTCCGCTGCGACAGCCGCGAGAAGGTGTTCCCGATGGTCGCCTCGGGCGCCAGCAACGACGACGTCCTCGTCCACCCCACCCAGGCCGACCGGTCCCGGGC
>JALZNY010000406.1 GCA_030857525.1 Actinomycetota bacterium | reverse complement strand
CTCGCCGTGGCCTGCGGCTCGGGCTACCGCTCGTCGGTGTCAGCCAGCCTCCTCGCTGGTCGACGAGATCGACAGATCATCAACGTGGCGGGCGGCATGAGCGCTTGGAAGGCTGCCGGCTACCCCACCATCAAGGAGGATCCATGACGTGAGCGGCATCGACGTCGTCTTGGGGGCCGGCCACAACGGCTTGGTCGCCGCCTGCTACCTGGCCCAGGCGGGGCGTGAGGTGGTGGTGCTCGAGCAGCTCGATCGGCCCGGTGGCGGTTCGCGTACCGAAGAGACCGTGCCCGGCTACCGCTTCGACCTCCACTCGGCAGCCCACAACATCATCAACATGACCGACATCCCCGCCGAGCTCGACCTGGCCGGAGCGGGGCTCGTATACCAGGAGATGGACCCATTCTCCATCGCCGTGCACCAAGACGGCCGCCGGGTCCGGTTCTACCGCTCCATCGAAGCCACGGTCGACTCAATCGCCGAGGAGTCACCCGAGGAGGCCCAGGCCTACCGGGCCTTCATGGACAAGTCGGTGCCGATCGTGCGGGCCATGCTCGTGGCCGTCCGGGGCGGGGCCTCCAAGCGGGAGGCCGCCGGGCGCATGGCGAACGTCGCCCGAGCGCTGCGCCACCAGCCACTGGCCACCGTGCGCGACATGCTCGGCCCCTACGACTCGCTGCTGCGGCGCTGGCTACCCTCGGACCTCACCCGGGGCCCGGTGGCGGCCTTCGCCGCCCACGCCGGCGTCGGGCCCACCACTCCCGGGGGGGCAGCCTTCGCCTTCTGGCAGGCGGCCTACCACCTCTTTGGGCAATGGCACGGCCATGGCGGAGCCCAAGCCCTCACCGACGCCTTGGTGTCGCGCTTGGCGAGTCTCGGTGGCGAGCTGCGCTGCTCGGCGCCGGTGGCGCGTATCGAGACCAGGGCGGGCAGGGTCCACGCGGTGGTAACCGATTCGGGCGAGCGCATCCAGGCCCGAACGGTGACCACGGCCATGGATCCCAAGGTGGCGCTGCTGGGCCTGCTCGACCCGCCACTCGGTGGCGCTGAAGGCGTCGACCTGGCCGCCGCCCGTCGCAGCAACGTGGTGCAGTCACTGGTGCACGTGGCCACCGACCGGCTCCCGGAGTACCCCGGCTCCCGGCCCGGTGACTGGAACGGGTTGCAGAGCTACGTCGACCACCTCGACGATATGACCTCGGCGTGGAGGCAGTCCGAGGCGCAGCGCCTGCCCGACCCACTTCCGCTGTACGCCTTCACCACCTCTGCCCTCGACGACACCCTGGCTCCGGCTGACCACCACACCGTCTACCTGGCCTGCCCGGCGGCGCCATCCCAGGTCGACGGTGGTTGGCCGGCCCGGCGGGAGGAGTTCGTCGAGAGGTGCCTGGATGTCGTGGAGTCCCGTGCGCCCGGCTTTCGCTCGTCCATCCAGGGTATGGCCACCTACACCCCCGATGTGATGGAAGAGGTGGGGCGCTGGCCGGGTGCGCACCCGATGCACCTCGACATCGCCCTCGATCAGCTCGGGCCCTTCCGTCCCACCCAAGCTCTGGCTGACCACAGGACGCCGGTGAAGGGCCTCTACATCTCGGGAGCGGGCACCAGCCCGACGGGAGGCATCGCCGGCACGCCCGGGCGCATGGCGGCGCGTGCCGTGCTCGACGACGATCGGTGAGCGAGTTGTTGGCCACGACGACCATCTCAGGGAAAGGTGGCCGGCGCTCATCGTGCTCTCGGTCGGATCCTGTCGAGGGCGCCGATGTGAGAGCGGCGGAGGCGAGGAAGGCCAGGTACCAGGTGAGGTTCCTGCCGGAGACGAAGTGGGTGCGATGTGGCCGAGGAAGAGGTCCATCCACGGCTCGTGGGCCTCCTACCAAGTACGGTGAACCTTATGGCCCACCACGCGTTAGCAGGGTCCCGATCAACCTGGCTCCGGCACCTCTCCCAGGCCGTCTCTCTACCGAACCGCACGGCGGCGGGCGGTAGAGGAGCGGCATGAAACCTACGCCTTCATCTTGCGGGTGTCCCTTGGTTCCAAGAACGGCTCCTCCTCTGGCGGGTGACCGGCCCCGATCTGGCGGCCGCGCTCCAGCTCGGCGCTGAGCTCGGCCCCGAGGAGCACGGCGATGTTCGAGATCCACAGCCACACCAGGAAGGTGATCACGCCGCCGAGGGTCCCGTAGGTCTTGTTGTAGGAGCCGAAGTTGCCGACGTAGACGGCGAACACCGCCGACGCCAGCAACCAGACGACCACCGCCAGCACGCCGCCGGGGC
>JALZNY010000071.1 GCA_030857525.1 Actinomycetota bacterium | reverse complement strand
CACTGGAGCGGTTCCAGCGGACTCCAGCGGGGGCCATCACCAGATTGCCAAGGTGAGGGTCGCGGGTTCGAATCCCGTCGTCCGCTCCAGAAAGACCAGGTCAGGCACCCTTTTCCAGGGCGCCGGACTCGCGCCGGGCCTCTGTCCGCCAAACAATCTGCCAACATGGGCAACGATGAAGGGCCATAAGTTCTACCGCGCGGGAGCCTGCCGACTGGTCGTGCACGCCGGAGTCGACCCCGTCTTTGCCGCAAGCCTCGACGCGGTGGGGGCCGGTACCGGACTGGACATCGGGATCTGGACCGCCAACACAAGGCCATCAAGGTCACCAGCGACACCGTGACCATGGAGATATTCCCCGGTATCACTCTGGACCCCGCTGTGCGCTTCGGAAAGCCGTGCCTGGCCGGCACCCGTGTCGACGTCGCCACTGTGGTCGGCGCCCTCGCCGCCGGGGACAGCATGGATGAGGTGGAGGACGCCTACCGCCTCACCCGGGCCCAAGTCCTCGCCGCCCTGCGCTTCGCCTCGCCCTCCAGGTGATGGAGGCGGCGGACATCGCTCTGCCGGTCCCGTCGTGACCACAGTCCCATTCGTCGTGCTCAAGCCCTTCCGTCAAGCTGCCGATAACCCTGGTGACCACACCGGATCGGAGGTCGTATGGCCAGGCGTCAAACCTACGAGGGACTTTCGCTGGCGGAGGCGGTACGAGTGCTCGCGGAGGGCCATCACGAGGCTCGCACCCGTCACATCTGGACCGATGAGCACGAGCTGCTCCTCCAGTAGCACCTCGGGGGACTCCCCGACGCGGAAGTGGAGACTTCCCCCGTGCGCCCGAGCCGCTCCCTCCTCCAACGATATCGCCGAGGGAGTTGCGCCGACAGCGACGTGAACGTGCACCGGAAGCTGTGATCGCATCCGATCACAGCAGGCCTCGCCCGATGGATGACAGGACACTCACCCTCACGGTCTCGCAGGCGGCAGAGCTGCTCGGCATCTCGCGCGACCTCGCCTAGGAGTTCGTCCTGCGGCGAGATGCCCCTTCGCCTCGGCCGGCGGGTCGTCGTGCCGCGGCGCGCGCTCGAACGTTTCATCGACGAGGGCGAGGCACCGCCAGCCGCGTGAGCATCGCCGCCCCTGACACCCACCACCTCGGTACAGTGGGACGAGCCGTGGGACGAACGGAGGCGGTATGGCCCGAACGCATGTGATCCTCGCCGACGAGGTGATCGCCGCTATCGACGAACGAGTGGGCGAGCGCGGTCGCAGCCGGTTCCTGGAGGAGGCAGCCCGGGAGAAGCTCGAGCGGCTCGAGCTCGAAGCCGCCATCCGCGACGGCGCCGGGATGCTGACGGACAAGGACTACCCGCACTGGCGCGACACCGACTCCGTGAAGGAGTGGGTGCGGACGTCCCGTCGTGGGGAGCTGACCGCTGACGACGTACCTGCTCGATAGCACCGTCCTCATCGAGTGGCTGCGGGGGCGTCCGGCGGTCGAGGCGACCATGCTGCGCCTCGTCGCGGACGGCCACACCCTGGCGACGAGCTGCGTGAACCTCGCCGAGGTCGAGGCCGGGTTCCGTCAGCGTGAGCGACGGCGGGCCGAAGCGATCCTCGGGCGGCTGCGGTTCCTGGGTACGGACCGGGAGGCGTCACACCGGGCGGGGCGCTACCAGGCCGAGTGGGCGAGGCGGGGACGGACGATCCAGACCCCCGACGCCCTCGTCGCCGGCACGGCCCGGGCCCACGGCGCCGTGCTGCTCACGCACAACACCGACGACTTCCCGATGGGCGACCTCCGGGTCGAGCACCCGGACGAGATCGATGCCTGAGGCCGAGGACTACCCCGGTTCCGAGACCAAGGCCCGAATCGAGATCGACAACCAGCTCACGGCTTCGGGCTGGGTCGTGCCGCGCCACAAGCAGATGAACCCAGCGCCGGCCGCGGGGAGCCGTGAGCGAGTTCCCGATGGCGCACCCCGACGGCGACGCCGACTACCTGGTCTTCGTGGACCGCAAGACCGTCGGTGTAGGCGGGGCGAAGAACCAGGGCTCCACGCTCCCTGGCGTCGAGTGGCAGTCAGCCAAGTACACGAGCGGGCTGCCCGGCAACTGCCGGCGCTCGGGTCGGCGGGGCGCCGCGACGTCCCCGGCGTGCCCGCCTCGGTGGGGATCAGGCGGCGCCAGGTCCGAGGAGGTGGCGGTAGCGGCTCACGGGGCCAGGTAGTGGACGCACATGGACGATCTCGCCGTCGATGTCGGCGACCTGGGCGACGGCCCGCGCCGTTCCCGAGCCCACGATGATCCATGCACCCTCGCCGATCCGTGACGGGTCCTGTGCCTCGTCGACGAACCCTAAGGGAGCCCAGTGTCGTCCTCGGAGTTGAGGTCCAGCATGAGGTCGATTGTCGTGTCGCTCATCAGGCCTCCAGCGGTCCGATCTCCGCTTCATGGTAGGGGTTGACCACCACGCGATGCCGCAGTTGACGAGCCGATCGACCAGCTCTGCGAGCATGGTGGCTGCCAGAGTGACGTGTGGAGTACGGAATGTCGGCACGACCTCAACGCCGGCAGCCTCCAGGGCGGACCGCCGGAATGCCACTGCCGTGGGCCACTGACTCCGGGTCAGCAGGCCGAGGATGGTGTTTTCCGTCACTCAGAGCACCGGGAGAGGTGATCGCTCACCCAACAGCGCGGCGATGAGACGGGCGATCGCCAGCGTGGCGAGCACCGACAATGCCATCGCCAGCGGCGTCTGCCACGTCCAGTGCAGGGCCGTGGTCGTAGCCAGCGAGTTCCCAAAGGCGTGAACGGCGAGGGGCGGGTACAGCGACCCCGTCCAGCGGTAGAGGAGGCAGAGGACGAACCCGAACATGGCGACGGGGAACAGGACACCGATGGGAAGCCACCCAACATGGGTCGCGGCAAAGCCGACCCCGGTCAAGATCGCGGCCGGCACGGTTCCTCGCCAGTTGCTCAGGGCTCGGAAGACAAAGCCCCGGAAGAGGAACTCCTCGCCGAGCGGCACGGCAACGGCCACCATCACGACGACCAGCACCGCCTGCGAGGTCCTTTGGTCGGCCGCCAACCGATCGGTGATGTTCGGCCCGTCATCCTCGAGGCCGAGTATCCCGACCCACGCCGCGGTAAAGACGAAGAGACCCAGCCACACCGCGACCGCTAACCCGGCGGCACGAGGAAGTCGTGGGCGCTGAAGCCCGAAGTCGGCAGCGCGGGGCTTGCCATGAGCAGCGGCGAAGAGCACCGCCAGGCCCACGCAGAGCAGGTTCTGGAGTATCAGCCCTACTACAACGCCCATCCTGGGGTCGCCGCCGCCGCGAACCAGGGCACGCCCGGCGAGGACCGTTGCGAAGGTGACGGCAATGGCAGGCCATGCGGTCCACGGCTTCCATCGTTGGGCACCATCGAGTCCGACCTCCTGCGCTTCGACGGTTTCCGCTCCGCTGTTCCGGGGCTGCTCCCGGCGAGGATGAAGAGCAGTGGCACGCTTGCACCGCACCTCTTGACGATACTCGTGGCCTTGTCCGGGGTAAACGGGCAAGTCGACCTTCTCGTTGAAGAAGGCGACAAGCCCCGATCCAGCGCGGCGTCGGCTCGACGTGTGGCGACGGGACTTCGATGTTCCAGCCCGCAAGGTCGGACCGGCCTCAATCGTCGGCGCGGGGACAGACCAGTGTGTAGGTGTGGTCTCTGCGGTGGCGCCCTTCTCCTTTGAGGACAAGCGCGCCGACGTCGACGCCATCGTTCTTGCCGTTGTGCTCGCGGGCCAACGTCAGCTTCGGCCCTCTCCGAGGAGCCACACCACTGCCTCAGCGGCGAGATCTCCAGGAACGACGTGGCCTCCGGAGAACTCGTGGTAGCTCACCTCGTAGCCAGCCCGCTCGAGCATGGGAACCACCCTGCGGCTGGTGGAGGCGATGGGCAGGATCTGGTCGTCGGTGCCGTGGGTGACGAAGAACCAGGGAGATCCCCGGCTCTCCCCTGGTACCCAGAACCCCGGAGAGAAGGCGATGACGTGGCTGAACAGCTCGCCGTTCATCGCCCCAATGGAAAGGGCGTAGGAGGCTCCGTCGGAGAAGCCGCCAACGGCGAGATGGGCACGATCCACGAGGTAGCGGTCGAAGACCGCCTTCAGCGCCTCGTCGACCAGAGCAACATCGGGGCCGTATCCGTCGAGCAGAAGGTCCCACGTGCGTCCACGGGCCTCCGGCGCCAACAGCATCAGTCCTGCTTCGTCGGCCAACTGCCGCAGCGGGCCTAAGCCGTCCTCGGCGGTGCCGCCCGCACCGTGGAACAGCACCACCAGTGGCGACGGTCGGTCAGCCCGGTGGCTGACCGGCACATAGAGGAGTGCGTTGCCGCCTCCACTCAGGTCGAGCGTGCTCATGCCTGTCGGCGCCGCCGTGGCCAACTCCGCCAGACCGGGACGAGCGTCCAGCTGCCCACGGGCTGAGGGTTCGTCCTCTGGCCGAGGGACATCGGGCCGGTCGTCGCGGAGAGGTCTGCGACCCGCGCCGCAGGAGACCAGCAGCAGGGCCACGGTGGTGACTCCGACGACGACATGGCGGCCGATGCCGATCATGACGCCGACACCGACCGGGCCCTGGTCGTGTCCATGACCGGCAGGCTCAACGCCAGGTCGACCAGCATGGGGCTGGCCGGCACCAGGTGCAGGCGCCATGCGGCGGCGACCGCCGCTCGAACCGGCCACGCCGGCAGGCGGACCGGGCGTGCTCCAAAGAGCTCGCCGAGCGTGCGGGCGTCGAGTACGGGCTCGGCGGCGATGTTGAACGCCCCGCTCACCGGCCGCAGGATGGCCAGCCGGTAGGCGTGGGCGGCATCGAGCGAGTGCAGTGCCTGGAAGCGCAGGCCAGGCAGGTCGAGTATCACCGGCAGGAGATCGGGCCGAACCAGCTTGTTAGCCAGCAAGGGACCGGCGAACAGCCGGCGCTGGGCCGAAGCCGCCTGGCGCTTGAAGATGAAGCCGGGGCGAACCCGGACCAGGCGGACGTCGGGATGCCGGAGCTCGAAGGCGTCGAGTGTCCGCTCCAGGTAGGACTTCTCGCGCCCGTAGGCGGCGTGGGGAAGGGCGTGGGTCGTGCGTCGGCTGGAAGATCCATGCCAAGTGCACCACCGCGTCGGCGCAGCGGAAATGGGGTTCGAGGTCGTCGCGGGAGACGTCGACCGCAGCCCACGTGGTCTTGGGAGGCTGCCAGCGGGGCACCCGCCGGGCCAGACCGACGATGGCGTCCACCTCGGGCTCGGTGCCCAGCACCTCGATCAGGCTGGTGCCGACGTTGCCGGTCACACCGGTGATGACCACCCTCATCGCTACGGATACCTGCGGTGTGCCATCTCACCATTCCAGACCATTTCCACGGTGTGGACAAGGCGCCTCAGGCCGCGCCCTCGGCGCGGTACACCGAAACGTGGGCGGGGCTGTCGGCGACGAAGGGGTCGCGCTGCCACGTGGCCCAGCGGTGCTCCCTCACCATCCCGGCCAGTCGGGCCATGAGGTCGAGCTCTGCCGGCCAGGCGTAGCGGTGGTTGGCGGGGAAGAGCCGGACCCCGCTGTCGTCGAGGCGAACCTGGGTGGTACGCATGACCTGGGGCCCTGGTTCGAGCCAGGCCACCTCGAGGGAGACGCCGGTACCGCCGGCCGGTCGGGCCCACACGCCCTGGCCGCGGTGGAAGCGGGTGAGATCAGGGACCCACGCCTCCACGACGAATCGGCCTCCCGGCTGGAGGTGACGGGCCACGTTTTCGAAGACCGAGACCTGGGCCTCCTGGGACGGCAGGGCGAAGATGGTGTTGAAGGCCAGCACCGCCAAGGAGAAGCGTTGGTCCAGCCAGACGTGTTGGATGTCGCCGATGGTGATCTCCACTCGGTCGCCGCCGGGCTTGGCCCGCAGCTGGTCGACCATGGCCGGAGAGGAGTCGACGCCGTGGACGGCGAGACCGCGCCCCGCCAACGGCACCGCCAGCCTTCCGGTGCCGACGCCGAGCTCGAGGACCGCTCCTCCTCCGGCGAGCTCGGCCAGGCAGGTCACGGCACCGTCGGTGTCGAGCACGGGCTCGTAGAGGCCGTCGTAGTCGGCCGCGATGTGGGCGCCGTAGCGCTCGGGGTCATGGTCGTGCATGGCAGCGCTACTACCCGCCGGGAAGGCGGTTCAGGCCGCCCGTGTGGAGTTGGACGTTGATGTCGAGCTGCTGGTAGATCGGCAGGATGTCGGTGCAACAATCGGAGCATGGCTGAACAGGGGGACTCGGATCAGGTGTCGAGTCCTCCCGACCTGCGGTTCGTCCTTGCCAACGAGCGCACCTTCCTCGCCTGGAACAGGACGGCGCTGGCGCTGATGGCAGCCGGACTGGCCCTCACCCAACTGCTGGCGCCGGGTTCGATCCCTGGGGGGCGTCGGCTGGTGGGCATCCCCCTGATCGTCCTCGGGACCTTGATTGCCTGGTTGAGCTACAAGCGCTGGAAGGTGGTCGGCGCCGCTCTTCGGCGGGGAGAGGAACCGTCGACGTCGATGCTCCCCCGCTTGCTGGCGGCAACGGTCGTGGCCGGCGGCGCCCTGGCGCTCGTGATCGCCGTTGCGGTCAGTAGCGGCTGAGGAAGGACCGGGGGAAGACGTTGCTGAACGCCCGCAGGGTGCCATCTCGCCCCGCACCACCACGACCGGTTCTTAGCCGACGAACGCCGACACGAAGTCGCCCGGTTGCGTCAGGCGTGGGTGTCGGCCACGAACATCCACGAGCGGAGAAAGACCTCCCGCATCTCCAGCTCGAAGATCCGGGGTGAGAGGTAGGCGCCGGCGGGGATGAAGCCACGCGGAGCAGGCGGAACGAGAGCCACCCCGTCGACTACGTCCTCGCCGGGCAGAGCAGGATCA
>JALZNY010000405.1 GCA_030857525.1 Actinomycetota bacterium | reverse complement strand
CACCCGGGCCCTCGACGCCCTAATCGTCCGCGTCCTCGACCCGGCCAACGCCGCGCAGGTCGCTGAGGCGATCGCCGCCGCAGCACCGGGAGCCGGTGCAGCGGACGCGCGGGCTGAGGCGGCCCGCCGGACCGTCGCCGACTCGGAGGAGCGCCTCGCCCGCTACCGGGCCGCGCTCGACTCGGGAGGCGACCCCGCCATCGTCGGCGGATGGATCGCGGAGGCCGCGGCTGACAAGGCCTGCGCGGAGCAGGAACTCAGGGCTGTAGGCCCGCCAGAGCAGGCCACGGCCCGCAACGTCCTCGAACTCATCGACCGGCTCGGGCCGATCGGTGAGCGCCTCGCGTCGGCTGATCCGGTCCTCAAGGCTCGGGTCTACGCCGATCTCGGCCTCAGCATCGCGTGGTGCCCGGGTGAGTCGCAGGCCCACGTGACCGTCACCCCGGCGCTTCCCGGGGGTGTGTATGTAAGGCGTGTCGGAGGGGGGACTTGAACCCCCACGTCCTTTCGGACACCAGCCCCTCAAGCTGGCGCGTCTGCCTATTCCGCCACTCCGACGTGGGTGCCGATCCTAGCCCTCCCCGGGGCCGGTGGAAGGGCTACTGGAGGCGCAGGGCCAGGATGACGGTGGTGAAGGAGAACAACACGGCCACGGCTACGGTGATGCGGTCGAGGTTGCGTTCCATTACCGACGAGCCGGCTGCCGACGCGCCCATCCCGCCGCCGAACATGTCGGAGACGCCACCGCCCCGGCCGCTGTGGAGAAGCACGAGCAGGATCAGGATCAGGGCCACGATCACGTGAACCACGACGATCGCCGCCGTCAGCACGTCGGTCCCTCTCCCACCCTGCGCCACATCACGGCGGCGACCCTACCAGCGGGGCGCCGGAACACCGGGCGGGCGGGCGGACGACGCCCCGGCCGGGCCCGCCGGCTACCCCTCCCGGTACTGGACGATACGTGAGAAGTCGTCGGGATCGAGCGAGCCCCCGCCCACCAGGGCGCCGTCAATGTCGGGCTGGGCCATGAGCTCGGCCGTGTTGGTGGGCTTCACCGACCCGCCGTACTGGATGCGCACGGTCGCCGCCGCCTCCGAACCGGCCACCTCCCCCACCACGGCCCGGATGGCGCCGCAGACGGCTTGGGCATCCTCCGGCGTGGCCGTCAACCCCGTCCCGATGGCCCAGATGGGTTCGTAGGCGATCACCATGGCCCCGACCTGCTCGGCCGAGACCCCGTCGAGGCCGGCCCCCACCTGGGACGACACCCGCTCCTCGGTGGTGCCCGCCTCCCGCTCCTCGAGATGCTCGCCCACGCACATTATCGGCGTCATCCCTGCGGCGATGATGGCCCGGACCTTGCGGTTGACCATCTCGTCAGTCTCGGCGAACAGGTCCCGGCGTTCGGAGTGACCGGCGATCACGTAGCTCACGTTGAGCTTGGCCAGCATCGACGGGCTGACCTCGCCGGTGAAGGCCCCCTTGTCCTCCCAGTGGCAATGCTGGGCCCCCAGCGCCACGGGCACCTCGTCGGACTCCAGCACCGTCTGCACCGAGCGCAGGTCGGTGAAGGGCGGGTGCACCGACACGTCGACGGCGGCGTAGTCGGCCGTGGTCAACTGGTACGACAGCTTCTGGACCGTCTGGATGGCCTCGAAGTGGTTGTGGTGCATCTTCCAGTTCCCGCTGATGAGCGGCTTGCGTCCACCATCTCCCGACGCCATCAGCTCCCTCCCCCTTTTGAGGCTCGAGCCGCCGACTCGCGCAGCGCGGCCAGGCCGGGCAGGTCGCCCTGCTCCAACAGCTCCAGCGACGCTCCGCCCCCGGTAGAGAGATGGTCGACCTGGTCGGCCAGCCCGAAGGCGGCGATGGCTGCCGCGCTGTCCCCCCCGCCCACCACGGTGAAGCCGGGAGCGGCGGCCACCGCCTCGGCCACGGCCCGGGTGCCGGCGGCGAAGCGCTCGTCCTCGAACAGGCCCATGGGACCGTTCCACAGCACGGTGCGGGCCTCCCCCACCACGTCGGCGAACTCGGCCGCCGTGGCCGGCCCGATGTCGAGGCCCTTCCACCCCTCGTCGACCTCGACGCCGACCTGGCGGACCTCCTCGTCGGGGCCCATCGCCACCAGATCCGTCGGAAGCCGGAGGCGGCCCTCGGCCGCTTCGAGCAGGGACCGGCAGGTGTCGACCTGGTCGGGCTCGCTCAGCGAGTCGCCGATGCCATGTCCCTGGGCGGCCAGGAAGGTGAAGCACATGCCCCCGCCGATGACCAGGGTGTCGAC
>JALZNY010000404.1 GCA_030857525.1 Actinomycetota bacterium | reverse complement strand
CTGGGATTGCCCGGCTCGCTGCCGGTGCTCAACAGGGAGGCGGTGGAGCTGGCCATGCGCCTGGGCCTGGCGCTGGGCTGCGAGGTGCGCCCGAGCCTGTTCCACCGGAAGAACTACTTCTATCCCGACATGCCCAAGGACTACCAGGTGTCGCAGTACGACCAACCCATCAACGTCGATGGCGTCCTCGAGCTGGCCGACGGGACCCGCATCGGCATCGAGCGGGCCCACATGGAGGAGGACACGGGTAAGTCGACCCACGTGGGAGGGGGCGGGCGCATCCACGAGGCCGATCACTCCCTGGTCGACTACAACCGGGCCGGCGTCCCCCTGGTCGAGATCGTCAGCCGGCCCGACCTGCGCTCGGCCGAGGCGGCCCGGGCCTACGTCAACGAGCTGCGGGCGGTGCTGCTGGCCACCGGGGCCTCCGACGCCCGCATGGAGGAGGGCAGCATGCGCGTCGACGCCAACATCTCGGTGCGCCCGGCCGGGTTCTCCACCCTTGGCACCCGCTGTGAGGTCAAGAACCTCAACTCCACCCGTTCCGTCGGCCGGGCCATCGACTACGAGGCCCATCGCCAGATCGCGCTGCTGGAGGAGGGTGAGCAGGTGGTTCAGCAGACCCGGCACTGGGATGAGGCCGAGGGCCGAACGCACCCCCTGCGCTCCAAGGAGGAGGCCTACGACTACCGCTACTTCCCTGAGCCCGACCTGGTACCGCTGGCCCCCGACGATGCCTGGCAGGCGAGGGTGTCGGCGGCGATGCCCGCCCTGCCCGCATCCCGCCGGCACCGGCTGACCGAGGCCACCGGCTCAGCCCCGCCGGCAGTCGCCGTGGTGGTCGAGCGGGGCCTCGACGACCTGGTGTTGGACGCGCTGGCTGCCGGGGGCGACGCCAACCGCCTCGTCGTCCACGCCGAGCACGACCTGGCCGGGGGTACCGGCGCCCTCGATGTCGCGGCCTTCGCCGGCCTCACCCGCCTTGAGGCCGACGGGGCCCTGACCGCCACCCAGGCCAAGGTGGTGCTGGCCGAGCTGGTGGCCCATGGGGGCGACCCGGCGACTGTCGCCACCGCCTTGGGCTACGAGGCCATGGCCGGCGACGAGCTGGCCGCGGCGGTCGGCGAGGCCATCGCCGCCAACCCGGATGCCTGGGCCCGCTACCTGGCGGGCGATGCCAAGGTCACCGGCTTCTTCGTGGGCCAGGTGATGCGAGCCACCAAGGGTCAGGCCGACGGCAAGGCGGTCACCGCCCTGCTCCAGGAGCGATCTGCCGGCGGCTAGGGTTTCCCGGAGTATGAATACGCCTGCGGATCGTATCGAAAGTCCGGTCGAGGACCGACGGTGGCTGGCGCTGGCCGTGCTGTGCCTCAGCCTGGTCCTCATCGTCCTCGACAACACCGTGCTCAACGTGGCCCTGCCCACGTTGGTGCGCGAGCTCGGGGCCACCACCACCCAGCTCCAGTGGATGGTGGACGCCTACGTGATCGTCTTCGCCGGGCTGCTGCTCACGGCCGGCGCCCTGGGCGATCGCTTCGGCCGGCGCCGATCGCTGCAAGCCGGGCTGATGGTGTTCGCCCTGGCCTCGGGGTTGGCGGCGCTGTCGTCGACCTCGGATCAGCTCATCGGCGCCCGGGCGGTCATGGGCCTCGGCGCCGCCTTCGTCATGCCCGCCACCCTGTCGATCATCATCTCCCTGTTCACCGATCCCAAGGAGCGGGCCCGGGCCATCGCCATCTGGGCCGGGATGGCCGGCGTGGGCGTGGCGCTCGGGCCGGTGGTGGGCGGGTGGTTGCTCGAACACTTCTGGTGGGGCTCGGTCTTCCTGATCAACCTCCCCATCGTGGCCCTGGCCCTGGTGTCGGGCCGTCTGTTGCTGCCCGAGTCGAGCGATCCCTCCCACGCCCGCCTCGACGTGACCGGGGCCGTGCTGTCGATCGCCGGCATCGGCGCCCTGCTCTGGGCCATCATCGAGGCCCCGGTCAAGGGGTGGGACGACCCGCTGACCATCGCCGCCTTCGTCGTCGCCGCCGTGCTGGTGGGGGGCTTCGTCTGGTGGGAGCGGCGCGTGGAGCACCCCATGCTCGACGTGGGCTTCTTCGCCGACCCTCGCTTCAGCGCTGCCAGTGCCTCCATCGCCCTGGTGTTCTTCGCCCTGTTCGGCTCCTTCTTCCTCTTCACCCAGCTCCTGCAGTTCGTGCTCGGCTACAGCGCCCTCGAAGCCGGCCTACGCCTCCTGCCCATCTCGCTGGTGATGGGGATCGTCTCGCCCATCAGCGCTCG
>JALZNY010000403.1 GCA_030857525.1 Actinomycetota bacterium | reverse complement strand
CACTGACCGCCATACCCGTCCTGACCTGCGGTTTCATGAGTTCGAGCAGGTCAGCGCGCTGCGCCGATTCGCCTTCGGGACGCAGAGGCCGGGAGTTCAAATCTCCCCCACCCGACCACGTTGGCCAGGTCAGGCGCGTGCGGCACTCAACCGGTCGTACTGATCGGCGAACTGCCGACCGGTGGCACACCAGCCGGGCCGTATTCGTCCTTGGCCGACGCCGCGACGACGCCCGGTACCGTCGATGCCGTGGAGCTCGCTGCCTTTCAAGACCTGATGGCCCGCACCTACGGGGAGGCCGATCGGGCCCGGGGGGTGCCGGCCACCATCGCCTGGCTCACCGAGGAGCTGGGTGAGCTGGCCCAGGCCGTCCGCAAGGGCACCGCCGCCGAGCAGTGCCACGAGCTGGGTGACGTCCTGGCCTGGCTGGCGTCGCTGGCCGGCCAGCTCGGTCTGTCGCTGGAGGACGCCGCCGCCCGTTACGCCGACGGGTGCCCGCGCTGCGCCGCCATCCCGTGCACCTGCTGAGGCCCACCCGGCGGCCGGACGGTCCGATACGGTGGCCCATGGCCGATCCGATCACCGCCGCCCACTTCCAGACCCTCGGGCTCGACGACTGGCGGTGGTTGCTGGGTCGGATCGAGAGCCAGTTCCGGGCCGGATCGTTCACCGGCGCGGCGGAGCTGGTCGGCGCCATCGCCACCCTTGCCGACGCCGCCGACCACCACCCCGACCTCGACCTGCGCTACCCGGACCGGGTGCACGTGGTCCTGGTCTCCCACGATGCCGGAGGCGTGACCGAGCGGGACCTGGAGCTGGCCACCGCCATCTCCGCGCTGGCCGCCGAGCGCGCCATGGCGAGCGAGCCGCTCGCCTCGACGAGCACCGAGATCGGCATCGACGCCATGGACATCGACGCAGTCCGCCCGTTCTGGCTCGCCGTCCTCGGGTACGAGGCCGAGCGGACGCCCGACGGCCAGCAGGTCGTCGGCATCGTCGACCCGCTGCACATCGGACCACCGGTGTGGTTCCAGCAGATGGACGAGCCTCGGCCCCAGCGCAACCGGGTGCACCTCGACGTGACGGTCACCCACGACCTCGCCGACGAGCGCGTGGCCGGCGCCCTCGCCGCCGGCGGCACCCTGCTCGACGACAGCCACGCCCGAGCGTTCTGGGTCCTGGCCGATCCCGAGGGCAACGAGGCCTGCGTGTGCACCTGGCAGGACCGCGACCGGTCGACGCCGGGGGCCTGACCAGGGCGCCTCAGCGGCGGGCGAGGAGGGCCTCGGCGATCTGGATGGCGTTGAGGGCGGCGCCCTTGCGGAGGTTGTCGCCGGAGACGAACAGGGCCAGGCCCCGGCCACCGGGGACGGTGGCGTCGGTGCGGATGCGCCCGACCAGGCTGGGGTCGATGCCGGCGGCGGCGAGGGGCGTGGGGACCTCGACGAGGCTGACCCCGGGGGCGTCGGCCAGCAGCTCGGTGGCCTGCGCCGGCGACAGCGGACGGGAGAACGAGGCGTTGAGCGAGAGCGAGTGCCCGGTGAACACCGGCACCCGCACGCAGGTGACGGACACGGCGAGGTCGGCGATGCCGAGGATCTTGCGGCTCTCGTTGCGGAACTTCTGCTCCTCGACGGTCTCGGCGCTGCCGTCATCGACGAAGGAGCCGGCCTGGGAGATCACGTTGTGGGCGATGGTGGTGGGGAAGTTGCGAGCCGGGGGGAAGTCGACGGCCCGCCCGTCGTGGGTGAGCCCGGCGGCGCCGTCGGCCGCCTTGCGCAGCTGCTCGTCGAGCTCGTCGACACCGGCCAGGCCGGCGCCCGAGACCGCCTGGTAGGTCGAGACCACGAGACGCTCCAGCCCCGCCTCGGCGTGCAGCGGGGCCAGCACCGGCATGGCCACCATGGTGGTGCAGTTGGGGTTGGCCACGATGCCCCGGGGGAGCAGGTCGAGGTCGTGGGCGTTGACCTCGGGCACCACCAGCGGCACCTGGGGGTCCATGCGCCACGCCGAGGAGTTGTCGATGACGGTGACGCCCGCCTCGGCCACCCGGGGGGCGAGGGCGAGCGAGGCGGTCTTGCCGGCCGAGAACAGGGCGAGGTCGAGGCCGCGGTAGTCGGCGCCATCCGCGTTCTCCACCACCACCTCGCCGCCGGCCCACGGGAGGCGCCGCCCGACCGAGCGGGCCGAGGCGAACAGCCGCAGCTCGTCCACCGGGAACCCCCGCTCAGCCAACAACCGTCGGATGACCCCCCCGACCTGACCCGTCGCACCAACGATCCCG
>JALZNY010000402.1 GCA_030857525.1 Actinomycetota bacterium | reverse complement strand
CGGCTCTACGCCAAGGTCGTCGGCGTCTCGGTCATCCTCATCGGCGTCGTCGGTCTGCTGCTCGGCGACAAGTCCCTGCTCGGTGTCCTGAACATCGACCTCGCCGAGGACGGCATCCACCTGCTCACGGGCGGGCTGCTTGCCTACGCCGGGTTCGCGGCCCGCAGTCTCAAGGTCGTCCGCGCCATCGTGGGCGGCATCGGCGTTGCCTACCTGGTGGTCGGCGTCGTGGCCTTTGCCAAGCCTATGTTCTTCGGTCTCATTCCTTCCGGGTACGAGGTGGTGCTCGACAACCTCATCCACCTGACCCTGGGTGTGCTCGGCATCTTCGTGGGCTTCTTCCTCAAGGAGCGCGAGACGGCGCGGACCTGAGACTAGGGCTCAGCTCACGCGGGCTCAGGCAGCGGTGCGCATTCCGGATCATCATCTTCATTTCATGATCTCCATGCGCTGGGTCTTCCCGATCGTCTCGGCGAGCTCGGTGGCCGGCTGGTAGGTGCCGCGCTGGACTCACTCCGCGACATGGGAACCGCCGCGCAGTGATCCGGCACCAGCTGTCAGGCAGATGATGTCGCGCTGCTCTGGTGTGGCCGCGGCGCGCAAGTCGGCGGCGCTCTTGTCCCAGACGGCAGGACGGAGCCTGGGCGTTGGCCTGACAGGCCGGCGACGGCCGCATCGAGCCCTCGCGAACACCACCGCAACGCCGTGACAGCCCTCGAACGACCCCAGCACGCCGCCAGAAGGCGGGGTGACCTCTGGTCGACCCTCACCGGTCAGACCGTCGCAGCTTCGACTGCCGCGAGGCACCCCGCCCCACAAGCCTCCAGTTCAGCAGTCTCCTAGGGCTCACGCAGGAGCTGCCGACGTCGAGGTCCGCAGGTGCAGACGGCCGCGCCGGCGGCGACCCCCACGACGGCTAGCGCCATGGTCCGCAGCTGGGGCGTGGTGCGCAGGATGCCGAGTGCGACGATCAGGGTCGTGGCCCCCGCCGGTGGGTGAGGGCAGCGGACGAGCTGGAGCAGCAGGCGGTGAGGCCGATGCCGAGGCACACGGCCACTAGCCCTGGGCTAGTTGGACGTCCGGTGAGTGCGGCCCCGGTGGGCTGGGCGCCTGGGGTGGGTGTGTCTAGAGCTAGCGCTAGCGGCGGTCGGCGGTCATCCGGCGAGGGCCAGGTCGTTGCGGAGGTCGAGCTCGGCCCGCTCTCGTAGCCGCCACAGCGTTGTCTGCGATCCCGGGACTCGCCCGAGGAGCTGGCACATGGGCCGGTCGCCGAGGCGGTCTCGATAACGACGTCGGCGGCGCGACGGGAGATCACGCCTCGAGCGCAGGCGGCGTCGACGATGTCGGCGGCGAGGACGGTGGCGAACGCGTCGGTCTCGGCCGAGTCGGCCACGGCGCCGCCCCCTGAGCGGTCAAGGGCGTGGGGTGTCTCGCGCACCGAGTGGAGGCGCAGGAGAGCGTTGCGGGTGTCCATCACGATGTTGGTGGCCACCGAGCTGGGCCGGTGGGTGGGGTAGGACCGGATGACGATCCACGCACAGGCGCAGACGTCGCTCATGACGTCGGCCGCGATCCGTGGCCCTCGCCGTCGGGCGGTGTCGGCGCCCATGCGCACCAGGCCGGGCAACATGGCCTGGAGCAGTGTGCGGGCTGCCACGTCGTCGTGTGCTGCCCGACTGGCCAGCGCGGTCATCACTGCACCTGACCGGCGGGGGTCTCGGCGACGGTGGAGGATCTCGTCGAGGCTCTCGGCGCCGGCGAGGGCGTCGTCGACAGCCCAGCGGCGCAGCGCCTGACGGGCGGCCGGGGAGCGGACCAGACGGGCCCACTCTTCGTCGAGGCGCCCGAGGGTCGTGTTGCGGGTCTGGCTCGGGACGGGGCCGGTGTGCGGGGTGGCCATGCGAGGTCCTCCACGGGTTGGGGGTTGGGGCACCGGCAAGCGTCCGATGCCCCCACCCCGGACCACGCCCCTGGCCACACCCCGACTCGCGCCCCGCCGCAAGAAATCTTCGGGCGGGGTCGGGGACCCCCGAGTCCCGACCCCCCGACCTCTGGCGGCACCCGGGGAGTCCGCCGTTTCTCGGCGAGCAGGGCACGGTGGAGCCCCCCGGGGGACTCACTGTGAAAAATCGGTGCCTCCCCGGCTCCTTTAGTCGCTGTGCCCGGATACGACGTTGTTCTCAGCTCTCGACCGAACTGCCAGCTCGCGCCGTGGCCGGTCGAGCACCCCTACGTCGAGGCGTGCTGGGCCGCGAAGATCGGCCCGACCGGGGTACTCCTCATG
>JALZNY010000401.1 GCA_030857525.1 Actinomycetota bacterium | reverse complement strand
AGAGGGACGTCGAGAGGAAAGGCGAGCACGTCGGTGGGTCCCTCGCCCTCCAGGTAGCGCCGGTTGAGGTCGGTGATGGTGTCCTCGTCGACGAATGTGAGCGACAGCTCCCCACCAGCGATGCCGTGGTCGACCAGCACGGCCCGGGCCAGCCCGGCGAGGTGGTCGACGTCGACCTCGACGGCCGACTGCTCGTCGGCCACGGCCACGGTAGGGGTCTGAGGGAAAGGCCCAGGCGCTGGCCCGGGCCATGTTGTCGGAGGGATGGCCTCGGAAGCGTTCATCGACGATCCCCCGTCCCGCTGGTGGCCTCGGCCGCCGTCCCCGCCCGTTCGTAGGCGTCGACGATGTCCTGCACGATTCGGTGACGGACCACGTCCTTGTTGGTGAGGCGCACGAAGGCCAGCCCGGGGATGCCCGAGAGGACCTCCTCCAGGCCGACCAGCCCCGAGCGCCCAGTGGGTACGTCGACCTGGGTGACGTCGCCGGTGATGACCGCCTTGGAGCCGAAGCCGATGCGGGTGAGGAACATCTTCATCTGCTCCCGGGTGCTGTTCTGGGCCTCGTCGAGGATGATGAAGCTGTCGTTGAGGGTGCGTCCCCGCATGAAAGCCAGCGGGGCCACCTCCACCGTGGCCCGGTCGAGCAGCCGCTGGGCGCCTTCGGGCTCGACCATGTCGTAGAGGGCATCGAACAGCGGGCGCAGGTAGGGGTCGATCTTGGCGTTGAGGTCACCGGGCAGGAAGCCGAGCCGCTCCCCCGCCTCCACCGCCGGGCGGGTCAGGATGATGCGGGTGACCTGCTTCATCTGCAGGGCCTGCACGGCCATGGCCACCGCCAACCAGCTCTTACCCGTGCCCGCGGGGCCTACGCCGAAGGTGACCACGTTGTCGCGAATGGCGTCGACGTAGCGCTTCTGGCCGCTGGTCTTGGGCCGCACGGTGCGGCCCTTGGCTCCCTTGAGCACCTCGGCGGTGAGGACGTCGGTGGGGCGCTCGTCGGCCTTGACCATCTCGATGGTGCGCTCGACCTTGACCGGATCGAGGGTCTGGCCCAGCTCGAGCAGGACCACCAGCTCCTCGAACAGCTTGCCCACCCGCTCGCCCTCAGGCCCGGTGATGCTGATCTCGTTGCCGCGGACGTGTATCTCGGCCCCGTCGAAGGCGGCCTCGATGAGGCGGAGCAGCTCGTCGCGCTGACCGAGGAGGCCCCCCATGAGGTGGTTGCCGGGGACGAGGACCTTGACGTCGAGGGGAGTCACGGGCGATCCCAGGCTATCGGTCCGGGCGTACTACCCGGGGGGCCAGCGCAACTGGCGGCCGCCGAGCACGTGGAGGTGGAGATGGGCCACGGTGTTGCCGGCGTCGGCACCCACGTTGAACACCAGGCGGTAGCCGCCCTCGTCCACACCGTCGGCCTCGGCCACAGTCCGAGCCGTGACGGCCATCTCGGCCAACAGGTCGCCATGTTCAGGACCGAGGGCGGCGGCATCGGCCACGTGCTCGACGGGCACCACCAGGACATGGGTGGGGGCCTGCGGATCGAGGTCACGAAAGGCGATCGTGCGGGGGGAGCGAGCGATGATGTCGGCCGGGAGCTCGCCGGCGACGATGCGGCAGAACAGGCAGTCGCTCACGCCCGGCAACGGTAGCGGCGGCCGTCACCGGCTCGGACCTCAGCGGCTTGGACCGTCACGGGCTTGGGTCGGGAACGGCGAGGACCTGGCCGGGGAAGATCAGGTCGGGGTTGGCCGGGTCGGCCAGACGATCGAGGTTGGCCTCGACGAGCCGGCGCCAGTAGGTGGCGACCTCGTCGTCGCTGGAGGGATGCCCCACGGTGCGCTCCAGCACCTGGGTGGCCATGGACCATAGGTGGTCACCGGCCTCCACCTTCCACTCTCCAGACCACACCTCCGGCTCGGTCGCGGGCGCCGCGGTGGCGTCTTCACCCGCTTCATCCCCCGCACCCTCAGCCGGCAGGCGACGCATGACCGGAGCCCCATCCGCACTGTCGGCCTCGTCGACGATGTCCCCCTCGCTCCTGGCCCGCTCCCCGGGCTGGGCCTCCCCGCCCGGGGCGAAGGCCACCACCAGGTCGCCACCTGCCGGGGCGAGCCAGGTCGAGCCCCCCGAGGGCGGTCCAGCGCTGGCTACCGCCAGCCCAGCCACGCTGCTGCTGGCCAGGCTGAGCCCGAGCATGGCGTGGACGGCCCGACGCACCACCGGCAAGGTGAGCACCTCAGCGACCGAGACCAGCCGACCGGCCCGGCCGAGGTGGGTGGCTGCCACCAAC
>JALZNY010000400.1 GCA_030857525.1 Actinomycetota bacterium | reverse complement strand
CACCTCGTCATCGGATGCGTCGATTCCCACCGTCGCCGGTTCCGGGCTCATGAGCTCGACGGCCTTCGCGGCCGCCGCCTCCAGCCCGGGACCGGCCAGGGCAGCACGGCGAAGATCACCATCGGTCACCGTGCCCAGCACGTTCCCGTCGCCGGCCACCACCACGGCCAGGCCGGCACCGCCCGCGCCCACCCGCTCGAGCACGTGGGTGATGGGGTCCTCGGGTGCGACCACCAGGCCTTCGATCATCATGGCGCCCTCACCAGGTCGAGCACCCAGCCGGCCATCTCGTCCGCTGCGTGGGGATGGGCCAAGCCGGCCAGGCCGGCCCGCATGCGGTCGAGCTCGGTCCGGTCGTCGAGGATGCGCTCGAGGAGGGGTGCGACCACCTCCGCGGTGGCGTCGTGGTCACGCACCATCAGGGCGGCCCCGGCGCCGACCAAGGCCGAGGCGTTGCGGGCCTGGTGATCGAAGGGGGCGTGGGGATAGGGGACCAGCAGTGCCGGGAGGCCGACCACGGCCAGCTCGGCCACCGTCCCCGCCCCGGGCCGGCACACGGAGACGTCGGCGGCGGCGTAGGCGTGGTCCATGCGCTCGATGAAGGGGGTCAACTCCACCAAGCGGGCACCGGGCGAGTCCTGGAGCGCGGCTGCGGTCTGCTCGTGGTCGCGCCGTCCGGTCTTGAGCAGGATGCGGACGTCGTGGCGCTCGTGCCACCGCTCGGCCAGGCCGATAGCCAGGCGGTTGAGGGAGGCGGCCCCCTGGCTGCCGCCGTTGACGAGGACGAACAGGGTGGCATCGTCGACGCCGTAGCCGGCCCGGGCCTTGGCCCGCAGCTCGCCTCGATCGAAGGCGTCGAGCTCGGCACTCAGGGGCATGCCCACGGTGCGCACGGTGGTCGAGGAGGGGAAGGTGGTGGCGGCCTCGGCGAAGGCGGTGGCCACGTTGCCAGCCAGGCGGGCTGTCCACAGGTTGGCCCGGCCGGGCACCGCACCCGACTCGTGGATGAGCGCCGGCACCCCGGCCAGGCGGGCGGCCACGATCAGGGGGACCCCCACGTAGGCGCCCATGCTCAGGGCCACGTCGGCGTCTTCGCCGCGCAGGATTCGTCGGGCCTGGATGGTGGAGCACACCAGGGCGGCGGGCAGGAGGGCGGCGGCCCGACCGGCGAAGGGAACCATGTCGACGAGGTGGAGGGGGAAGCCGGCCTGGGGCATGATCGAACGCTCGAGGCCACGGGGCGTCCCGAGGAAGCTGACGTGGGTCCCCGGCGCCCGGCGCCGTAGGGCCTCGGCCACGGCCAGCCCGGGATAGATGTGGCCACCGGTTCCCCCGGCGGCGATGACGATGCGTGCGGGCCGACGGACGGCGGGCCGAGGGGGGGCGGGCATTGCCGGAGCAGCGTACGTGGTCCGCTCGCCGGTGGGCTCGATGCACCCGCAGGCGACCTCGCCCAGGACCAATCCGAGGTCGGGCGCGGGTGGCGTCGTATCGTTGACCGACGTGGCCGGACCCGTCCTGGATCTCGCGGCGGCGCGCCGGATCCACCTGGTGGGAGCCGGAGGATCGGGGATGGCGCCCTTGGCCGGCATCCTCGTTGCCCTCGGACATCGGGTCTCGGGCAGCGATCTCGTGGCCTCGCCCCGGCTCGACCGGCTGGCCGCGCTCGGGGTCGACGTGCGCGTCGGCCACCTCCCCGATCACGTCGCCGGCGTCGATCTGGTGGTGGCGTCCACGGCGGTGGCTGGCGACAACCCGGAGTTGGTTGCCGCCCGAGGGGCCGGCACGGTGGTGGCCAGCCGGGCCGACGCGCTGGCCGGTCTGTGCGCCCTACGCCGAACGCTTGCCGTGGGAGGCACCCACGGCAAGACGACCACGACTGCCATGCTCGCCACCGTCCTGGTCGCAGCAGGGATGTCCCCGTCGTTCCTCATCGGCGGCGACATCATCGGTGGCGACGTTGCCGGCGGCGGTCTCGCCGGTGGCGGTCTGGGCCTCGCCGGCAGCGCCGTGTGGGACGAAGGGGAGTGGTTCGTCGTCGAGGCCGACGAGAGCGACGGGACCTTCCTCGAGCTCGGGGCCGAGGCCGTGGTGCTCACCGGGGTGGAGCCCGACCACCTCGATCACCACGGGAGCTTCGATGCCCTGCGGGCTGCCTTCGCCCGTTTCCTCGACGCCGCACCCGGTCCCCGGATCGTGTGTGGTGACGACCCCGTGGCCGAGGCCCTGGCCGGCGACGTCGACTGCCTGACCTACGGCACCGGTGAGAGGTCGCGCTTTCGATTGGTCGAC
>JALZNY010000070.1 GCA_030857525.1 Actinomycetota bacterium | reverse complement strand
ATCCGAACCTCTCGGTGTTGGTGGTCGACGCCGCCAGCACCGTCGACCCGCTAGCTCGCATCGCCGCCGTCCTGCCCGCGGCCTACGTCCGCCACCTCGACCACAACCCCGGCTTCGGCGCCGCCGCCAACGAGGTCCTCGAGGTGGTCGAGGGGGCGTCGTTCTACGCCCTGTGCCACGACGACATCGCTCTGGACCCCAGCGCCATCAGGGCGCTCGTCGAGGAGGCGTTCCGCTCCAACGCCGGCGTGGTCGGCCCCAAGCTCGTCTCGTGGGGGGCACCTCGGGAGCTGCTGGCTGTGGGCCTGTCGGCCGACAAGACGGGCGTGCTCACCCCCCTGGTGGAGCGGGGCGAGCTCGACCAGGAGCAGCACGACCGGGTCCGCGACGTCTTCGCCATCCCTGGTGCCTGCACCTTGGTGCGGGCCGACCTGTTCGCCTCGCTGGGAGGCTTCGACCCGGCCATCACCTTCCTCGGGGACGACCTCGACCTGTGCTGGCGGGCGCATGTGGCCGGGGCCCGGGTGGTGGTGGTGCCCGCCGCCCGGGCCCAGCACCGCGAGGAGCTGAGCAGCCGGCGCCCGGTCGACGACCGCCGGCGCCTGTTCGCCCGTCACCGGTTGCGCACCATGCTCACCTGCTACGGGACCTTCCATCTGGTGCGAGTACTGCCCCAGGCCGCGCTGTTCACCCTCATCGAAGCGGTCTACGCCCTGGCTGCGGGACGCGTGGCCCAGGCGGTCGACGTGCTGGGCGCGTGGTCATGGAACGCCCGGCGCCTGGGCGAGATCCGCAGCCGGCGCCGAGCCATGCGGGACGTACGGGGCCTGCGCGACGCCGAGGTGCGCCTGCTCCAGGGGCGGGGAAGTGCCCGGGTCACCTCGTTCCTGCGGGGCGAGCTGGGCCGGGGCGACCGTGTCCGGACATCGCTGGCCGAAGCCGGGCGGGGCATCGCCGGCTCGTTCCAGGCCGGTCCCCGCCGCCTCGCCGTGGTGGCCTGGGTGGTGGTCATCGCCGTCGTCCTCGTCGGCACCCGCGAGCTGATCGGCGAGCGGCTCCCGGCCTTCGCCAGCCTGGCCGAGCTCGACCGGGGCCCCCTCTCGCTGCTCCGGGAGTACGCCAGCGGCTGGCGCTCGGCCGGGCTCGGGTCCGAGGCGCCCGCGCCCAGCGCCTTGGCCCTCCTCGGCCTGGCCGGGATGGTCCTGTTCGGGGGTATGGGCGTGCTCCAACAGATCCTCGTGCTGGGCGCGCTGCCCGCCGGCCTCCTCGGTGTGTGGCGCCTGACCGGTTCCCTCGGCTCCCCCCGGGCCCGAGCGGTGGGCCTGGTCGTCTACGCCGTCGTCCCCCTGCCTTACGACGCCCTGGCCCGGGGTCGCTGGGACGGCCTGCTCCTCTACGCCGCCGCCCCGTGGATCCTGTCGCGGTTGCTGGCCGCCTCTGGAGACGAGCCGTTCGTCCGGCAGGGGAGCCGAGGTGGTGCCGGCCACGGTTGGCGAACGCTGCGGGCCCCGATCCTCTCCCTCGGGCTGCTCGTCGCCCTGGTCAGCGCGTTCGTCCCCCTGGTAGTCGTGCTCGTCCCCTTCGTAGCCCTCGCCCTGGTCATTGGATCCCTGTTCAGCGGCGGCAGCCGGGGACCGCTGCGAGCCCTGGTCGTAGCCCTTGGGGCATCGGGCGCGGCCCTGGTCCTGCACCTGCCCTGGTCGCTGTCGTTCCTGCCTGTCGACGGCGGCGGATGGGCGGCCATGGGCGGCATCTCGCCCCTGGGGGGCAACGACCTCGGCATCGGCGAGCTGTTGCGCCTCGAGACCGGCCGCGGTGGCCTATCGGCCCTCGGATGGGCGGTACCGCTCGCCGGCGCCCTGGCCCTGCTCATCGGCCGGCAGTGGCGCTTCGCCTGGGCGGCGCGCATGTGGGTGGTGGCCGTGTCCTGCTGGGCCCTGGTGTGGGCCGGCGGCCGCGGCCTCACCGGACTGCCGTTGCCCTCGGCCGAGGTGCTCGTCGCCCCTGCTGCCGCCGCCCTGGCTCTGGCCGCAGCCATGGGCATGGTCGCCTTCGAGCGCGACCTGTCGGGCTACGGCTTCGGGATCCGTCAGGTGGCGGCCTTGGTGGCGGCCGCCGGCGTGGCCCTGGCCACCATCCCTGTGGCCGTGGCCGCCGTCGACGGCGACTGGGACACCCCCGACAGCGACTTCACCCGCACGCTGGCCTTCATGGAGGACGAGGAGGTCACCGCGGCAGGCGCCTTTCGGGTGCTGTGGCTGGGCGACGCCGAGGTGCTCCCGATGGCCGGTCATCGCTTGGGCGAGGGATTCTCCTACGGCCTGTCGAGCGACGGAACACCGGGCATCGACGAGCGTTGGGCCGCTCCGGCCGACCCCTCCACCTCGCTGGTGGGCGAGGGCCTGCGCCTGGCCGCCAACGGCCGTACCGAACGGCTGGGCCGGCTCCTCGGGCCCCTCGGCGTGCGTTACGTGGTCCTGGCCGACCAGGCCGCCCCGGCCCGCTCGGGCACGGCGGTGCGTCCCCTGCCCGAGGGTGTGCTCGCCACCATGGCCCAGCAACTCGACCTGGAGGCGGTGGAGGTCGATCCCGCCCTATCGATCTACGAGAACACCGCCTGGGTCCCCACCCGGGCCACGCTGGCGGCCAGCGGGGTCGCCCCTCCTGTGGTCGCCGCCGCGGTGGCCGCCCCCAACCCCTTCGAGGCGACGGTCGGGCTCGACCTCTCGGCTTCGACCCCGGCGCTGGTCGACGCCTCCTCGCCCACCCGCTTCAGCGGTTCGGTCGATCCCGGGACCCTCTACCTGGCCGAGACGGCCTCGCCCCGCTGGGAGCTGCGCTCGGGCGGCGCCGTGGCCGAACGGGCCGAGGCCTTCGGCTGGGCCAACGCCTTCAGCGTGACCGAGAGCGGCGACGCCACTCTGCGCTACCGAACCTCACCGCTGCGCTGGGTGGCCATCGCCGGGCAGGCGGCGTTGTGGCTCGTTGCCGTGGCCCTGGTACTGCGGGCCGGCACGGGCAGGGCCCGCAGCGTGGACCGGTCGTGAGGTCCCGGCACCTTCCCATCGTCGTCACCCTCGTGGCCATCCTCGGCGGCCTGGCCCTGGTCGACGTGGGCGACCCGGCGCCCCGGCGCTTCGGCACGGCCAGCACCTTTGCCATGCCCACGGCCGATCCCGCCTCCTCCCTGTCGTCGACCTGGTTCTGCGCCGCCAGCGCCGACACCGGCGACGAGGGCAGTGGTCTCGTCGTCATGGTGGCCAACCGCAGCGACGAGCCTCGCTCGGGCACGGTGACGTGGTTTCCCGCCGACGCGCCCCCGGTGACCCGGCCCGTCGAGGTCGCCCCCCGCCAGGGGACGGCCCTGGAGGCCGACGACGCGGTCGACGCCGCTGCGGTGTCGGCCATGGTGGAGCTCGACGGCGGCGGGGTCGGCGTCGAGCACCTGGTGCGCGGCGCCGCAGGCTCGGCCGTGGCTCCCTGCGCGCCGTCGGCCTCGGACCGTTGGTATCTGGCCAACGGCACGACAGCGCGTGACGCCACCCAGATCCTGGCCCTGTTCAACCCCTTTCCCGACGACGCCATCGTCGACATCACCTTCGCCACCGACCAAGGGCGAGATGAGCCCGAGTCGCTCCAGGGCCTACCGGTGATGGCGGGCACCACCCTCAGGGTCAACGTGGGCGAGGTGGTGCGTCGCCGGGAGCTCACGGCCACCACCGTGGCGACTCGCAGTGGACGGGTGGTGGTCGACCGACTGCAGCGCTTCGACCCGAGCGACGGGCGCAGCGGCATCTCCCTGGCCCTGGCCGCTCCCGCCCCCGCCGAGGTCTGGACCTTCCCCGCCGGGGAGTACGAGGAGGGACTGGCCGAGCGTTGGCACGTCTACAACCCGGGCGAGGTCGACGCCGTCGTGCTCCTCGAGGTGGTGCCCGACGAAGGGGAAGTGCCCATTCCCTTCGAAAGGACCATCCCGGCCCGCGGTCAGCTGACCATCGACGCGGCCGAGACGGCGCCGGTGCCCCCTGAGGTAGGCCACTCCTCCACCATCCGCTCGATCAACGGCGTGGGCGTGGTGGCCGAGCGGGAGCTGTCGGGCACCGCTCCCTCGCCCCGGCGGGGCTGGTCGTCGATGCTGGGCTCTCCCCTGGTCAGCGAGGAGTGGCTGCTGGCCTCGGGCGAGGGTGCGGGGACGGTCGCCGACCGCCTGGTGGTGCACAACCCCGGAGCCGAAGCGGTCCGCTTCTCGGTGACGGCCCTTACCGGCGAGCCCGCAGGGAGCGCCGGCGAGCTCACCGACATCGAGCTCGGCCCGGCGCAGCGCCGGGAGGTGGAGGTGGGTGACGTGGTCGACGAGTCACCCGTCCCCCTGGTGGTCAGCGCCGACGGCCCCGTGGTGGTCGAGCGCGACCTGTCCCCGTCGGCCGACGCGGGCATCTCGACCGTCCTGGGCATCCCCCTGCCCTAAGTCACCCGATCCACCGCCAGCCACCGCGACCCACGGACCTATCGTGGCCACGTGGAGCGCCTGGTGATCGCTGCGGTGCTGGTGGTGCTGGCCGTGGCCGTGGCCGTGGTGCTCGACCGGCGCCGTCCCGACGTCCCCACCCAGGCGAGTTGGGCGGTGCCCTCACAGCTCGACCGGGCCGACTTCGCCCGGCCCGATGCCTCCTGGCTGGTGGCCGTGTTCACCTCGGCCACGTGTGATTCCTGCGCCCAGGTGATGGCCCGGGCGCTCCCGCTGGAGAGCCCGGAGGTGGCGCTCCAAGAGGTCGAGTTCGCCACCCGACGGGACCTGCACCAGCGCTACGGCATCGACGCCGTCCCCTGCATCGTGATGGCCGACGTCGAGGGCGTGGTGCGGGCTACCCACATCGGCCCCGCCACCGCCACCGATCTGTGGGCCACCCTCGCCGAGGTACGTGAGAGCCGCCCCGAGTAGCCGAACATTCGCCTTCGGCTCGTGACCTTGGTCTGGGCCTCCCGGGGACTTGGTAAAGTATTGCAATGCGACCATACTTCAGGTCGAGCCAGCCCTTGAGGGGGAGCGAACGTCTCAAGAGAGGATCCCTTCCATGACCAACATTCCACCCGGAAGCGTCTGTGAGAAGTGCGGTCACGGCGTCCACAACAACGAGCAGGGTCGAGTTGCCTGCGACGGCTGTGACCAACCCACCCCTGAGTGCAAGTGCGAGAGCAACGCCTGACCGTCGACATCGCGAAAGCAAGTTTTCGCTTCGATACGACCGAGTGTGTCAGCCCGGGCGCCACCGGGGCGTAGGCGCCACCGGGGCGTAGGCCGCCGTCAGGGGGCGATGCGTACGCCCGGCTCCTGCACCCGGAACCACCGATACCCGTACGCCTCCAGCTGCAGCTCGAGGTGGTCGCCGGTGAGCGCGCTGGCGAGTGGGCTGGTGACGGCCCCGCGGCCGAGCAGGTCGATCAACGTCGAGTCCGG
Source organism: Actinomycetota bacterium (assembly GCA_030857525.1). Classification (GTDB taxonomy): domain Bacteria; phylum Actinomycetota; class Acidimicrobiia; order Acidimicrobiales; family CADCSY01; genus JADDRA01. Next base: position 1,501 of record JALZNY010000070.1, on the reverse strand, counting down.
TTCACAGCCCACCCCGATCTCCACCACGCACGGCTCATCATCGAGGTTGTGCACGGCCAGCACGCTGCTGGCCTCCCAGTCGCAGCGGTGGGCGAGCACGGACCGCTTGCTCGTCTCGAGCACGGTCACCGCGCCCCAGCCGAGCTCCGGCGTCTCCCGTCGCCGCCGGATGACCCGCTCCATCCAGTTCAGCAGTGAATCGGGGTCCCGGCGCTGCTGGGCGACGTTGACGGCCAGGGGCCCGAAGCGGCCGCCGGGGAGCGGCTGGCGCAGCTTTGAGGGGTGGGCGCCGGAGAACCCGGCACTCGGCTCGTCGGTCCACTGCATCGGCGTGCGGACGCTCATCCGGCCCTCGATGTCGAGGTTCTCGCCCATGCCGATCTCCTCGCCGTAGAACAGCACCGGTGTACCGGGAAGGGAGAACAGGAGGCTGTAGACGAGGCGGATCCGCTGCTGGTCGCCGTCGAGCATCGGCGGGAGGCGCCGCCGCAGGCCGCGGCCAAACAGCTGCATGTCGAGGTCGGGACCGAACGCGTCGAAGACCTCCTGGCGCTCATGGTCGCTGAGCTGGTCGAGGGTGAGCTCGTCGTGGTTGCGCACGAACGTCGCCCACTGGCAGTCGGGCGGGATGGTGGGATTGCTCTCGAGCGCCTTGGCGAGGGGCCGGGCGTCACGGCGGGCGAGGGCCAGGTACATGGCCTGCATCACCGGGAACCCGAATAGCAGCTGCAGCTCGTCGCCCTGCTCGTCGCCGTAGAACGCTCGCAGCTGGGTTGGCGCCAGGTTCACCTCGCCGAGTAGCACAGCGTCGCCACAGCGCCGCGACATGAACGAGCGCAGGTCCTTCAGGAGGTCGTGGGGATCGAGGGGGACGTCCCCCTGCACCCCGCCCGTCTCGATGAGGTAGGGAACTGCGTCGACGCGAAATCCGCTGACCCCGAGCTCGAGCCAGAAGCCGGCGATCTTTGCGATCTCCTCGCGCACCTCTGGGTTGGCGATGTTCAGATCCGGCTGGTGGCTGTAGAAGTGGTGGAGGTACCACTGGCCGGTCTCGTCGTCCTTGGTCCAGATCGAGTCCTCGGCGTCGGGGAACACGACCTCGGCGGTGGGCTCGGCCGACGGTTCGTCCCGCCACACGTACCAGTCCCGGTGAGGCGAGGTCAACGAGTGGCGTGACGATCGGAACCACGGGTGCTGGTCCGAGGTGTGGTTCACGACGAGGTCGATGATCACCCGCATGCCGCGGTCCTTGGCCGTGCGGATCAGGACCACCATGTCGCCGAGAGAGCCCAGCCGGGGGTCGACAGCGTAGAAGTCGGTGATGTCGTAGCCGTCGTCCCGATTGGGCGACGGGTAGAACGGCATGAGCCAGAGGCAGCTGATCCCCATGCCGGCCAGGTAGTCGATGCGCTCGATCAGCCCCTCGACGTCACCGCAGCCGTCACCGTCGGCGTCGAGGTAGGTCTCGACATCGAGGCAGTACACGACAGCGTTCTTCCAC
>JALZNY010000069.1 GCA_030857525.1 Actinomycetota bacterium | reverse complement strand
CTCCCAACAGCCCGTTGGAGTAGGCCATTCCTCGGGGGGGGCGGCCATGCTGCTCGCCGAGCAAGCCCGGCCCGGTACCTTCGCCGCCCTGTACTGCTTCGAGCCAACCGTCGTGGCCGTCGACCCCCCGCTCGGGCGCGACGTCGACAACTGGTTGGCCGTCGGCGCCCGGCGGCGGCGGGAGCGCTTCGCCTCGCGGCGTGAGGCCTACACCAACTACGCCTCCAAGGCACCCTTCTCGGGTGTGACCCCGGATGCGCTGCACGCCTACGTCGATCACGGCTTCGCCGACGTCCCCGGAGGAGTCCAGCTGAAGTGCCGGGGCGAGCACGAGGCGCTGGTCCACGAGATGGCCAGCGCCCATGACGGGTTCGCCCACCTGGATGAGGTCCGCTGCCCGGTGATGCTGGCCTACGGGGAGGAGACGGAGGCCTTCGGTCCCGCCCTCATCAAGGTCATGGCCGCCCGGATCCCGGCGGTCAGCGTCGAGGTCGTGGCTGGCCTGGGCCACCTCGGTCCCCTCGAGGGCCCCGAGGCTGTGGGCCAATCGGTCCGCCGGTTCTTCACTCGTTCTCTGCCGGCTGGGTAGTCGCCGGGACGTCGAGGGAAGGGAGGGCGGCAGCCGGGGCTATGACAAAGTCGTCGAAGCGAGCCGCGGCCGCGTCGACGCCGGACCTCGACGTGACCCTGAGCCCAGCCCGGGTGGCGTCGGCCAGGGTCTCGTCGGTGATGGTCTGCGCCAACCGCTCGTCGATGGCGATCTCGATGGTAGGGCCACGCAGGCGAACGGCGAGGGTGGTCCCATCGACGACCGACGAAAGCCCGGTGTTGCCCACCACCTCCTCGGTCCCATCCACCACCTTGACCACGGCCCAGGTGGCGTAGCCGGGCACGGCTACCACCGCCCAGTGGTCGAGGGGACTGCGGTAGCGGAACACCAGGCCGGCGCCGCTGACCACGCTTCCTAGCCGCACTGACACCGCACCATCCCCCTGGCCCAGGTCGACCACCACAAGGTTGGCGTCGGGGACGGGGCCGGACAGGTAGGCCTGGCCCTCGCCGATCCCCCACGTGCCAGCATCGGCTGACCATGGCGGTCCGCCGGGGACCGAGCTGAGGGTGGCCGGGTCGTTGGGCCGAGTGAAGGAGTCGACGGTGCCGCTCACCTGAACCAACTCGCGGAGATCAGGTGGGACTGTCGTCTCCTGTTCGATCGTCGGCTCGTCCACCGCCCGCTCACCACGCCCGTCGTCGTCACCGTCCTCGACCACCACCGACACCACTCGCAGGACCACCGCCACCATCAGGATGGCGAACACGCCACCTACCACCACCAGAGCGCTTCGCAGCCAGCTCATCCTGCTCCCTCCTCGTCCGGTCTTCAACGCCTTGGCACCGGTAGCGTTCGGTCATCGGCCGTTCCCGTGGCCAGAGCGGTAGAGCTGGAGACCGACACCTGGGATGGGGACCGCTCCCTCCCCCGGTGCAGGACGGCCAGGGCTATCCCGGCGGCGACCACGTTGCCGACCAGCCAGGGCAGGCCGACGCCGTCGATCCCGTAGCGGGGGACCAGCAGGGCGGCGGGCGCCAGCACCAACCCGCTCAGGCCGAAGGTGATCACCAGGGTGCCAGCGTGGTCGTTGCGGACTCGAGCATCGGCCAGGGCGACCGAGGTCAGGGACCAGGGCATGCCGGCGGCAACGAGGAGCGGTACCAGCCGTGCTGCCGACCGGTAGTCCGGTCCGTAGAGGCGGGGAATGACGTCGCTGGCCACCAGGGCCGCTATCCACGTCAGCGCCATCACTCCGACGCCCGTCAGGCCAGCAACGGCCAACTGCCTTCGGGAGGGTCGTTCGCTGCGGCTGGCCTCGACCAGCAGGACCTGTCCCAGGCCGGTGGGTACCAGCAAGACGACGGCTACGAGACCCCAGGCCAGGTAGAAGTTGGCGTTGGCGGTCGGCGTCACGTTGACGAGGACGATGACCGGCAGGGCGAAGCGGGGAGCTTCCAGCGCCAAGGTCGCCACGTAGTTCACCGTGGCGTAGCGCACCATCGGGCGAGCATCGGCGGGGGCCGGCCGGAGCCGGTACCCCTGGTGGACCAAGGCCGGCAAGAGGACCACCCCGGCGAAGCCCGAGAGGGCGGCTGGCCCCGCGGCGGCGAGGAACATCCACAAGGCAGCCTCGGAGACCCGATCTCCCACCGCCAACAGCAGAGCGAGCTGACCCAGGCCCACCGCAGTGATCCGGGCGAGCAACCAGCCCCAGCGCCGGGCGGCCATGAGGCGCACGTCGACCAACAGGGTGAGCGAGCCCCCGACGGCGATCACGGCGAAGAGGACCCGGCCCAGCCACCCTCGGGCATCCAGCACGGCGACTGCGGGGGAATCAACGAGATCCAGGTAGAGCAGTGCCCCCACGGCCGAGACGACGGCCGACAGCACAAGCGACCAGGTGAACAACGAGGCGGACCCGGGCGCCGGCCGTCCGGCGAAACGGCTGACGGCCACGGGTAGACCCAGCCCGGTGATGAAGCAGACGAAGAGCACCGAGGTGAACAGGCCCGACGCCCGGCCGACATCGGCGCTGGGGTGGAGGTGGGCGGCGATCAGCCAGAAGCCAGCACCGGTCAGCGCCCCCACACCGACACCGGCAAGCACCATGGCAAAGCCCCGGAGGAGCTGGTCCGGGACCAGCACGGTCGCCTCCCCGGCGGGATCCTCCAAGTCAGGCTGCGGGTTCACGGTGCACGATCCCCGGCCACATCGCCGGAAGATCCGCCCCTTGTCCGCAATCGCCAGGCCACGACGACGGCGGCGAGGGTGGCGGCGTCGGCAACGAGGACGACCAGGGACGGCCAGAACCACAGGGGCCCAGCGCCGGCCGGCAGGTGAACAAGGCCGGAGGGGCCGGGCGACGCCGGCTCCGAGCCCCGCATCCATCCCGCCTGCCAAGGGCGGGCCCAGGAGGCGGACGGCGACGCTACCAGCGCCTGCAGTGGCTCCACCACCGGGTCCGGGGTGCGCTGGACGCCCTGGTCATCGACCAGGGCGCCCGGCCAGGCCCGCACCTCAAACAGCTCCAGGGTCGGACCGCTCACGGCGACACGGAGTCCCGGCTCGCTGATCATCGACTGGTACGCCCGCCAGTCGGCGGTGTGGAGCAGCACCACCCAGCGAACGCCGAGGCGAGCGAGGTCGGCGGCCACCGGCTCACCCTGGCGGGCTTGGGACAGCACGAGAAGAAGCTGAGGCTCTCGGGGATCGACCGCCTCCCGCCGGAGACGCCCGATCTCGGGATCCGACGAGCTGATGACGTCGCCGCCGAGGTGGTCGGGCAGCGGGTTGAGCACCCGGGGTCGATGGCCGAAGGGTAGGTCGAGGTAGCGGTGGTACGGCAGGGCCAACGTCGTTCCCGGCGCCTGCTGGACAGCCGTCCGGGCCCGCTCCCATTCTGGCGGGAGCTCCAAAGGGCGCAGGCGACCACCCACGCCCCACAGCCCGGGCCCGGCGAGCACGAGGGCAGCCACCCCAGGAAGGGCAAGGGTGACGGGGGCCGGGAGCCAACCGGGACGATGGGCCAGTCTCACCGCACCGTAGGCGGCCGCTGGGGCCAGCCAGGCCAAGGTGAGGACGAGAAAGCGCTGGCTCTCCCGGAACAGGCCGCCGACGACCGAGCCGGTCACATCCGGATACAGCTCCGAAACCCCGGGAAGAGCGCTGGCCAGGGCCAGGGCGGTGCCGAGGCCGGCCAGGGCCAGGGCTCGCCCGCGCCACTCCCGGGGCAGCGCCGAGGTCCCCAGCCCTGCCAGGGCCAGGAGGCCGGCGCCGAGCAAGGCGCTGGCCAGACCGGCGGGCCCTCCAACCTGGCTGGAGGTGCGCCAGAAACCGCCTCCGGCGAAAAGGCTGGCGACACCGATGAGGCCGGGGGCCTTCGTGGCGAAGGCGGCGGCGCTCGCAGGATCCAGGTCGCTGCCAGATACGACCAGGGCGGGCACCACCCACGGGAGCTGGGCCAGCCCGAGCAGTCCGACCAGCCCGACGAGGCGCCAACCCCGAGCCCGCTCGGCGACCAGGCCCACCAGTACGGCCAGCAGGGCGAGGGTGCCGCCTACCGAGCCGGTGGCGCCGAGGGCGGCCGCGGCCAGGAAGGTGCGAGCTGGGCGCCGGCCCGGTTGCAGCAACGAGGGCAATACCCACGGGAGCACGGCGAAGGGGACGAAGGCGGTCCATTGGCCGGCACCAACCCGAGTCAGCATCAAGGGGCTGGCGGCGTAGATTAGGCCGGCGGTGAGCTGGGCGTACCACGGCGCCCCCCGAGCCAGGCGGGCCGCGCCGGCGAAGGCACCGGCCACGGCCAGGAAGACGAGCACCCGTCCCGCCACCCCGCCGCTCAGGGCGCTGGAGATCCACGACACCGCCACGCCGAGGGGTAGGCGCCGGGGAAGCTCCGGACCCAGCCCCCACACCCCCGAGGGCACGGGTAGATCGGCCACGAAGACGGCGTCGAGGAGGAACAGGCTGCCCGGCGCCAAGGCCGGACCGAGCACGACGAGGGCGAGCACCCCTCCGACCGCCCACCGCCAGCGTCGGACCACCTGGTGCCCGCCATCGGGCATGGCCTCAACCAGGCCGGATCGAGTCGCCTGCAGCAGAAGAGCTCCCGGTAGGAACCGGCCTGGAGGCGGCACCCTCGTCGGTTTCGACATCCTCGGGTGGCTGCTCGACGCGAAGACCATCGAGACGGGACGCCGAGTCTCGAGCGGTCAGGCCGATGACGGTGGCATCGGCCAGCTCGGGGTCATTGATGGTGGTCACCACTCGGCTGTCGAGGATCAGGTCGATGGTCTCTCCCGACAGGCGGATGCCGAGGACGGTGCCGTCGGCAGTGGCCGACAGGCCAGTGCTGGCCATCACCTGCTCCCTGCCGTCGACCACCTTCACCACTGCCCAGGTGGCGTAGGCGGGAACGGCGACGAACGCCCAGTAGTTGGCGACGTCACGGTAGCGAAAGACCAAGCCCGTCCCATCGCTCACCACCGGCACCTCGACCTGGAGGGTCGGCTCGGCCACGCCAGGGTCGACCACAGCCAGGTTGCGCCCGGCGATCGGACCCGGGAGGTAGGCCTGGTGGTCAACGATGCCCCAGGTGCCGGCGGGGACGGACCACACCGGACCTCGCGGGAGCGCTCTCAGGCTGGCACCATCGTCGCGCCGGTCAAAGGAGTCGAAGAGGTCGCTCACACTCACGACCTCGCCCACGTTGCTCACGCCACCGCTGGCCTCGGCCACCTCGGCCTCGTCGTCGGGAGCGAGGTTGGTACCGATCAACAAGCCGATCAAGCCGGCGACCACCGCTATGGCCGTAGCAAAATAGATCGTGCGTGATGGCATCGCCGTATGCTACTTCTCGACGAAGCTACGGCAGGTGCAAGGGGGCAGCATTGGGCGAGAGTGCCGGGTCACGGACTGTCCTGCGTTGGGGTATCTCGTCGACGGCACGGGTCAACCGCCACTTCCTCCCCGCCGCCGCCGGCTTGCCCGAGGTGGAGGTGGCCGCCGTAGCAAGCCGTTCCCTGGCCAGGGCCCAGGCCTTTGCTGGCACCCATGGCATCCCTCGGGCTCACGGAAGCTACCAACAGCTGGTGGTCGATCCCGACATCGACGCCATCTACGTCAGCGCCCCCAACCTCCTCCACGAGGAGTGGACCGAGCTGGCGGTGGACGCCGGCAAGCACGTGCTGTGCGAGAAGCCCCTGTCCACCTCGCCGACGTGGGTCGAGAGGATCTTCCGGCGGGCGGCGGAACGGGGCGTGGTGGTGACCGAGGCCTTCATGTACCGCTACAACCCGCGTACCGAGACCATCTGCAATCTCATTGGCGCTGGCGCTATAGGTTCTCCACAGCTAGCCCGCTTCTGCTTCCGTTTCCCTTGGGATGGTTCTGCGAACGCGCGATATGCTTCCGACCTTCATGGCGGGGCCCTCTTGGACGTCGGGTGCTACGGCGTCAACTTCAGGTGGCTGCTTCTGGGAGAACCGAGCCTTCGCCGAGTGGGAGGACGGAGACGCGGGAGTCGATTCCTACTGCCTGGGCCTTTTGCGGGCACCTAGTGGCCGACTCAGCATGATGACCCGTCCAACTAGTGGGTGGTGGAGGCCGTGCCCGGCTACGCCACCTGGACACTAGCCAAGGTGGTCGACGGCACCGCCCAGGTGGTGGCTGACAGCGGTACGTCAGGAACCTTTGGGGGGACGACGCTCACCGCCCGCCTCCAAGGCGACGGGATCGAAGTGTCGCTGGGCGACGAGGTGTCGATCAGCGTCGTCGATGACTACCGCGCCGGCCCGCTCGGCTCGTGACGTTCCTGACAGGGACGCCAGACCACTGCGCTGCCCTGTCCTACCAAGGTGCTACCATTGTGGAGTGGCGGTCCGAAAGAAGCGCTCCATCTCCATGCCCCCTGATCTGGACGACCAGATCGAAGCAGCCGCCCTGGCGGCCGGGCTGACCTACAGCGCCTGGCTCGCGGATGCGGTGCGCAAGCAGTTCCTCGTTCAGGACGGCCTGGAGACCGTTGCAGAGTTCGAGCGAACACACGGTGCGTTCAGCGAGGTGGAGCTGGCCGAGGCAGAGGACTGGGCGAAGAAGGCAATCGTGATATCGAGGGGGAGCGGGAAGAGGCGTCGATAAAGCGCCTGATGGGCATCACCTACGACACCGGCGCTCTGGTCGCCGCCGATCGGGGAGAGCGCCGCATGTGGGCTCGCCACCGGGCTCTGCTCGTCGTCCGCAGCGTCCCGACGGTGCCTGCGCCGGTCGTCGCCCAGGCGTGGAGGAGCGGCAGCCGCCAGGCACTCCTGGCCCGGCTGTTGCGGGGCTGCGACATCGAGGCCCTGGATGATCCCCAGGCCCGTGCGGTGGGAGTACTAGCGGCTGCGGCGGGCGCCACCGACATCGTTGATGTGTGCGTG
>JALZNY010000399.1 GCA_030857525.1 Actinomycetota bacterium | reverse complement strand
GCTCTGGGTCACTGGAGGCTCTGGGTCACTGGAGAAGGGCCTCCACCGTCGCCTCACCGCTGCGGTAGCGACGGACGACCTCGGCCTGGAGGTGGTCGATCCGCTCGTGGAGCTGACGGCGAGTGGCCGAGCAGCTCATCTCGAACTCGGCCAGCTCGCCGACCAGGCGCTCGAGGTCGTCGTCGTCGAGCCGGGGTAGCGACGCCAGCACGTCGGGTCCGGCGATGGCGTCGAGCTCGGGGGTGTCGACCTCCGTGGGATCGGGGGCGAGGAGCTGCGACAGGCGCCCGGAACCCGGCCCCCGGGTGCGGGGGGCGAGGATCTCGCTGAGCTGGGCGACGATGCTCTCGGTTTCGAGGGGCTCTCCGCCGGTCTCCCGCCGCCGGCGTTCGGCGGCCACGATGTCGAGGCGGCCCTGGGCCACGCGCCGCTGGTACGACAACGTCACCTCCGCACCCTGGAGCTCGGCCCGCCGGGCTCGCAGCTCCTCCATGGCCAGCCCCGGGACCTCACTCTGGTCGAATTCGAGTATGTGCTCGAAGCGGGCCCGATCCATCGCCCGTCAGCCTACCTGAGCACCGCCGGTCGCTTTCAGGGCGGGGTATCGGCGAGGGCGACCCCGTCGCTCGGGGGGCCAGTAGCGCCAGACGACCCGGCCGGTCACCAGTTCTGGGGGCACAGCACCAAAGCTCCGGCTGTCGGTGCTGGCGGTTGCGTTGTCGCCCGCCAGCTCGACCCCCCGGTCGGCGTCGAGGACCACGACCCGTTTCACCAGCGTTCGAGCGGGGTGGCGGGGGTCGCCGGTCGTGACCACGTCGCCCACCCGAGGGGCCTGGCCCCGGATGGCCAGCAATCGGTCACCGGGTAGCAGCCCGGGCGCCATGCTCATCCCCTGCACCTCGACGCGCAGCAGACGCCGCCAGCCCCTGGCGGCGAGGAGCAGGGTGACGCCGGCCGCGATGGGAATCGGGAGGGAGGGGTAGTGTCCCCGCAGCGCCACCTACCAGGTGTAGCCGCTAACCGCGTACCTGTCCGTGTAGTTGTCGATCAAGGAGCCTCGCATGATCTCTCGCCTGCTCGCCGCCATCGACCGGGTCCAGCCGCCGGTCTCCGCCTTCGCTCACTGCGACCTGCCCTGCGGGGTCTACGACCCGGCCCAGGCTCGCATCGAGGCCGACTCGGTCAAGGGGTGCCAGCAGAAGTTCCAGGACTCCGACGACCCGGCGTTCAAGCAGCGGGCGGTCCTCATCAAGGAGGAGCGGGCCGACCTGGTCAAGCACCACCTCTGGGTGCTGTGGACCGACTACTTCAAGCCCAACCACCTCCAAGCCCACCCCGACCTGCACGACAAGTTCTGGACCGCCACCAAGCTGGCCGGCGACGCCAAGAGGTCCGAGGACCCGGCCCAGGGCCAGCAGCTCTTGGACGCGGTGGCGGAGATCGACCGGATCTTCTGGGAGACAAAGAAGGCCTGACTCTTGGGGCCGGCTGCGGGAGGGTCCTTTTCTCGGGACTCTCGCGGTTGCCCGGCCCGGCGGGTCCTGTCACCGAGCGGGACCCCTCCCACGGCTGCGCCCGCCGAAAGGCGGACGCACCGTGGGCCCCTCCCCTCGGCGCCACCCGCCGGGCCTCGCTTCGCTCGGCTCCGTGCGGAGCCCTGCCGGTCCGGCCCCGTTCCCTTTGTACGCTGGGGGAGCGGTTGCACATAGCGGTCCGTATCCCTTTGGCCTGTCCGAGGTTCAGCGAGCCGTGGCGACGGGAGCTGTTGTGGCCTGTCGTCGCGCTACAGGATGGCGGATAGGGCGTAGGGGAGGATGGGGCCGAGGATGAGGAGGGAGTCGAGGCGGCGGAGGAAGCGGGCGGGGCGCTGCCCGTCGCCGGTGAGGAGGGATGCGGCTGGGGGGCCGAGGGGGGCGAGGATGCAGGTGAGGGCGCCGAGGCCGTAGACGGCTCCGGCGTCGAGGGGCGCAAGGGGTACGACGGAGATGGCGAAGGTGGCCACGGCCACTGCGGCGACACCTGCCGCCGGGCCTTCCCAGACCGTGACCGAGCCGCTGCCGATCAGGAAGTCGCCGGCGTCGTAGGCGCAGACGAGCAGCAGGACGACCACCGCAGCCTGGGCACCGAAGCCCCGGGCCAGCACGGGGGCGGCGGCGGCCAGGCCGACGCCAACCGCGACGGTGGCGGCCAGGGCGGCGTCTCGCAATGCCCGAGCGTGGCCCGGTTGGACCGACGCCGTGCACAGTCGCTGCACCAGGACCACGAGCACCACGGCGGGAAGGGCGCCGGCCAGGGTGTCGGTGCC
>JALZNY010000068.1 GCA_030857525.1 Actinomycetota bacterium | reverse complement strand
GCTTGACCTCGCGGGACGAAACCGATGTCGGCGAGGCGCACTCCGACCAGCTCGTCGAACAGCGCGTTGAAGGTCTGGACGTCCACGACTCCCATATTCGCCTAACCGCAGAGTTCACGTGGCCCGGACGGCACCTCGCTCAGATCCGAAGTGCCCCTTCTCCCAGGTCGAGACCGACGACGGCTGGTCGGGGTGGGTCACCGCCGATGCGGTTGCCGGCGGCCACACCCCCGGTGGGCTTCTCCGGGCGCTGCACTGCTGGCACGTGCGCTGGTCCTGAGCGAGATGGATGCCAAGGTGGCCGAGGGCGACTACTCCTACTGCGAGGCCGGCGCCGACATCGTCGTGCGCCCCCAGGCCGGGGACTAGGGCCCGAGGTCAGGACGAGGGCTGGGCCCGGGTCCGGGGTGCTCCGGCCTTTCGTGGGGCGGCTGGTCTCCAGCTCTCGGTCACCGGTGATCTGCGCTTGGCGCAGCTGGCGCAGCTTAGGGAGCGCCTGGTCGTCCTTGGGGCGGGCGGCCCACTCCTTGACGCGATCACGTCGTCGAGCGCCGCCACCCGCACGGATAGGCCTCCGAGATCGGTGACCGCCCGCCCGGTCAGGTCCTCGTAGCCGAGGTGGCGACCCCGGCGGTCGGGGAGATCGGCGAGGACGTCGAAGTCGCCGGCGTCGGTCCGCCACGTGGATGGCTCCACCTGTCGCAACTGGTGGGCGTCGACGTGCACGGGGAGCCGCTGGGCCTCAGCATCGGTGAGCCCTGCCACCCTCAACCTGGCGTTGAGCTCGCGCATGGCGCCGGCCAGCCGCGCCAGATTGTCCAGGCTGCGCTCCGGGAGGCAGTCGAAGTCCTTGGTGATGCGCTGTGCGCCGTAGGCGTTGGCGGCGGTGCCACCGAGGACAAGGTACTTCAAGTGGTGGCGTTCGAGGGTGTCGAGGATCCGCTCGACGTCGAGCAGCGGCTCCTCAGGGCCGGCGGTCATGCGGATCGAGGCTGCGACCCTGCACGCGCGCCTCCTCCACCTCGGCCAGGAACTCGAGCACCGCCTCCTTCACCCTGGCTGGCTCGATCCGGGATCATCGCCGGGCACTCTCCCGCCCCAAGGCATCTTTCCGTCCTCCGAATGGGACTACTCCAGCACCTCCTTGGTAGCGGTGGGGGCGGGAGCGATGATGCCGGGAGGTAGCGCTTCGACCGCCCCGTTCCTGATCAGGTAGGACTGCGGATCGATCAGCTCGGGGGTGCCCGCCCCCACGCACGCCTCGACCACCCGGAAGGTGTTCACCAGCGACGATGCCGCTTCGTCCTCCGGGAGGCAGGGCTCGGGCATGCGCCAGGAGCGGAACACACCGAAGCGCATGCGCATCATCTCGTCGGTCCAGTCGGCGATGGGGCGGAGGAGATCTACGCCGAACGCAGGCCCGTGGTCGGACTGCACCACGACGATCGCAGTGGGATCGGCCTCGACCAGTCGCTCGAGGGATCGGCTCATCTCGGTGCGCAGGCATTGCACATGCCCCAGGTAGTAGGGCTCGTGCTCAGGCCCCCAACCCTGGCTCAAGTCACTGAACGGTTCGATCTCGTCGCACTGGCCATCGCGTACATAAGGCGGATGGGGGGCGAGGATGTGGGCGTAGACGAAGATGGGACGGTCACGGGTGAGCCAGCCGTCCTCGAGCAGGCCGCCGACCACGTCGGTCGGCCAGACGTCGACCTCCGCCAGGTCGACGATGTCGCCGCTGAGCACGACCGGCCCGATGGGGGTGAGCTCGAGCAGGCTCCGTTCGACCTCGCCCAGCAATATCCCCGTGCTCTTTGCTCGGGGGCCGAGACAGGCGTCGGCCCGGGCCCGGTCGCAGTGCAGTGGATCGTGACGTTGGGTGTGTGTCTGCACGTAGTGGTAGCCAAGCTCTCGGAAGTAGGCGACCGTTGCGTTGTCGCCCTTCAGAATGGGGCTGCGGTCCATCAGCACTTGGTCGGTCGGGGTCTGCTCGTCGATGATCAGCACCTGGTTGAGCGTGCTGGGCACTGATTGGTCGGTTTGGGCGTAGTTGGCGGTGGCGTCTGGATCGACGTTGAAGCCCAGCGCGGCCAAGGTGTCGTTGAAGGCAGTCGGATCGTCGTCGGGATACAGCGCGCCCATCACGTCGTCGCGGGCGTAGGCGTCGAGGACGAAGTAGTAGACGTTGGGCAGGGTCCCGGCCGGCACGGCATCGCTGGTGTGCACCGCCGCCAGCCCCGGACGGTTGTCGCGCCAGTTGGCGTAGCCCACGCCGGCGATGCCGATGTAGCCCAGGCCCACCACTGCCACGGTGACGGCCACCCAGGTCCGCTGTGCTGCGGAGGTTGCCGCCAGGGCGCAGAGCCCGACCAGGACAACGAACCAGGCAATCCGCGGGACCGCCGTCGACCCGAAGATGTCGGCGGTGAAGAAGAAGAACCCAATCACTCCGAGACCGGCGCCGACAGTGATCGGCGAACGCCGGCTCCAGGCACACCAGGCCAGCGTCAGGGCCACCAGCAAGGCGCTGGAGAGCACCGCAGTACGCACCACGACCTCGGGCCGGGCGATCTCCCCCCGGTTGGCGGTGAGGAACTGCACCAGTCGCGCCGAGGGCCCGCAGGCGGCGAGCACTCCACCAAGGGCCCACGCGAACCACGGCGGACGTCGATCACGGCCAGCGCCTCGTTGGTCTGGATCGAGCGGTGCCGGGCCTCCGGTGGGTCCGGCCGCGCTCAACGAGATTCGGTAGAGGAGGTCTCCGGCAGATCTTCAGGAGCCTGGACAGGCTCTTCGGGCGATGGGCGGCGCCGGCGCCCAGGGACGAGCGACTTGACCGCAACCCGTAGCCCAGCCATTCCGCCCGCGACGGCGGCCACGATCATTCCGCCTGATGCGGCATCGATGTATCCGAACAAAGATCTGCTCTCCCTTTTCGAGCTATTCAGAGCTGATTTCAAACATGGTGCGAGTTCCCGAGGGTAGCGACTCCCGGCGTCGGACGGTTAGGCCGTTGTCGTGGAGTGCCCGCTCGAAGCGAGCGAGGGAGTACTCCCAGGTCCGGCCCGACTTGGTGTGTTCCAGGAGCTGTCGCACCTTTTCGTCGTGCTCGTCGGGGAACTCGACCACAAGAGGACAGGCCAGGCTTCGCATCCATGCCCCCAGGTGATCGAGCGGCACTCCGCCGGTGATGGCCAGGTGGTGGACCACGGCGAGGAGGAGGACGAGGTCGGGTCGCACCCGATCGAAGAAGCCGGCGCGCTCTCGGCCGAGCCATCCCGAGGCTCCAGTCGGGTTGAGCACGTCGACCACGAGCGGAAGCACGTTGGCTGGTCCCTGGTCTCGCAGGCGCCGGTAGAGCTGGTCGACGGCCAGATGATCGGCGTCTATGGCCACCACCGTGGTGGCATAGCGGGCGGCGATGTCCGAGAACCGGCCGTCGTTGCAGCCGACATCGAGCACGGTCTGCACGGGCGCCGCGGCCAGGGTCGTCTCGACGAACCGCTTCTTGACCGCCAGGTCGCCGGTGCCGTAATGGTCCCGGTCCGAGTATTCCGACCACGTCGACGAACCTTGCTTCCAGACGGTGCGCTCCACCGCCCGACGCACCTTGTCGACGGTGGCCCGAACTGCCGCCGGCGGGAGGTGATCGACCCGGGGAGTGGCGTCGGGCGGGCGCTTGGCGTACCGGCGCTGGAGCATGGCGTTGAGGCGCACGTGCAGGGCCACGCCGGGACGACCTGTCGCCCGCCATCCGAGTACACGCGACGCCGTGTCCGGGTCGATACCCCGAATCGAGCTGCGAAGCCAGGGTTGGGCGTCGATGCCGCCGTGGGCCCGCACTAGCAGGGGGAAGAGGAAATGCTCGCAATACTGCAGGTAGGCGCGCCATGGTTCGCCATCGGCCCAGGGAGCGAAGGAGCCGTGGTCGACGAACACCGGGCGGGAGCCGCTGAAGGCGATGTTGAACGCGGTCGCGTCCTTCATCATCAGACTGTCGTCCATCGCCGAGCGCAGCAGGTCGAGGTGAAGTAGCGCCGCGTCGCGCAGCATGGAGAAGCTCCATTCGGACGGCAGATTCCATGGAGCGAGCTCTCGCGGCCGCAGCACCAGGGTGTGATCCGGCCCTTCGCCGTCGAGCACCTCGGCCTCCACGAGCTGGCCATCGGCCGTCGCCCGGTCGAACGTGGGCGTCGCCATGAAGCGCCGCATGTCGGCCGCCCCCTGCTCGCTGAACACCCGCAGCAGCTCCCCATCCGTCCTGACCATGCTGCTGTCAGGGTCGCGAAAGGAGCTCGGGTGGCTTCGTTGGCCAGCTAGTGCGTCGACCTCGCTCATTCTGTCTCTGGGCTCGGCCCCATGGCAAGGGCTCGGGTGGTCGGGTGGTCGGGTGCCTGGCCCGGTCGTGGACCAGTACCTCCCACTCGTCGTGATGTTCGTGCTGGCGGTCGGCTTCGTCGTCCTCAGCCTCTTCACCTCCAAGTTGCTGGCGCCGACGCGAGTCACCGCGGCCAAGGAGGCGCCCTACGAGTGCGGCATCGTGCCCTTCCGGGAGCCGGCCCGCCGTTTCCCGGTGCGCTTCTACCTGGTGGCCATGATCTTCATCGTCTTCGACATCGAGATCATCTTCTTGTTCCCCTGGGCCGTGATCCATCGAGAGCTCGGGCTCTTCGGTCTCTGGGCGATCGTGGCCTTCATCGTCCCCTTCTTCTTGTCCTTCCTATGGGAGATCGCCCAGGGCGGCCTCGACTGGGGCCCGCGGGCCCAGCGCCGGCCCCTCGGGGTGCTCGGAGGGCCCGACCTGGCCGCCATGCCTTCGGTGCGGGTGGTGGGCCTCGAGGGGCGGATGCCGGTGACGATGAGCGAGGGGGAGCGATGACCGCGGATGAGCATGGCCTGGCCGGCCTCCAGCACAACTTCCTCACCGGCAACCTCGAGTCGGTGGTCAAGTGGGCCCGGCGCAACAGCATGTGGCCCGCCACCTTCGGCCTGGCTTGTTGCGCCATCGAGATGATGGCCACGGGAGCGTCGCACTTCGACCTCAGCCGTTTCGGCATGGAGGTGTTCCGGGCGCCCCCCCGCCAGGCCGACCTCATGATCGTGGCCGGGCGGGTGAGCCAGAAGAGGTGGTCCCGGTCGACGTCTACGCCCCGGGCTGCCCCCCCAATCCCCAGACCTTGCTGCACTCGATCCTCACGCTGCACGAGCAGGTGCGCACCGGTGAGATCACCCAGCGCCGGGCGGGCGGCGCCGGAGCCGGCATCCACGTCGACGAGCAGCGGGGGGGCGACCAGCGCATCACCGTGGTCCGGCCCCCCGTGCATGTCGGCACCCCCCGGTAGGGAGCGGACATGAGCGAGACCGAGACCACCCATGGCGCCCCGTCCACCCTCACCCTCGGCCAGATCGTGCTGCACCCCGACCGGGCGGGCTACCGGTCTCTGGTGGCCGACCTGCGCCGGGACGGCTTCACCGTCTGCCTCGACGTCACCGCCGTCGACTACCTCACCCACCCTGGTCGTTCGGGCCTGCCCCCCGACATCGTGCCCGAGCGCTTCGAGGTGATGGCCGTCCTGTTGTCCTTCGAGCGCCGGGAGCGGGTGCGGCTACGGGTCCAGGTGCCGGAGACCGACCCGGTCGTGTCCTCGCTGTACGACCTGCACCCGGGCTCGGAGGCCATGGAGCGCGAGGTCTTTGACATGTTCGGCATCGTCTTCGAGGACCACCCCGATCTCACCCGCATCCTCATGCCCGAGGACTGGGAGGGCCACCCGTTGCGCAAGGACTACGCCGTGGGCCGGATCCCGGTGCAGTTCAAGGGCGCCCCGGGAGCCCGCTGATGACCACCACCGAACGCCTCTACCCGGGAGCGGCCACCTCCGAGGGAGCCCAGGGAAGGTCGCCGTCGAGCAGGACACACAGCCCGGGCACGCTGTCCTCGGGCGGACACCGGTCGGACAGGTCCTCGCCGGGGAAGGCCTCGGCCTGCATGCGCGTCCGCATGTCGCCGGGGTCGGCCCGGTACAGCCGCAGCTCGGGGTGCTCGGCCGCCAGCACGGCCATCAGGTGCTCGAGGGCCGCCTTGGACGAGCCGTAGCCGCCCCAGCCCGGGTAGGCCTCCACCGCCGCGTCGGACGTGACGGCCACCACACACGCCCCCGGGCGCAGCCGGGGCAGGGCGAGCTGCGTCAGGGCCAGGGGGCCCACCACGTTGACGGCGTAGACGTCTTCGAGAACGTCGAGGGGGTAGTCGGCCAGGCCGGGCTGGGGGCTGGGCCCGAGGATGCTGGCGTTGTGCACCAGGGCATCCAGCCCGCCGAGCTCGTCGACCGCGCCCACCAGGTTGTGACGGTGGGACTCGTCGGCCACGTCGCCGGCCACGGCCAACACCCGGCCACCGACGCCGGCCCTTCCCGCCCGTTCGACCAGGTCCTCGGCGGCGGCGGCCAGGGGAGACGGTTCTCGGGCGTCGACGACGAGGGACCAGCCCGCTTCGGCCAGGTCCCGGGCGAGGGCCAGACCGAGGCCCCGGGAGGCACCGGTGACCAGGGCGATTCTGTGGTTCATGTCCGCTGACCCTACGAACCGTCCCCGCCGGCGGCGCCGGTCGTCGGGATGGTTCGGCCTCTCTCGATCGATCTACGACGCAAGGAGGAGAAGGTGCACTGCCGGTAGGTGCTACTTGCTTCTATTGACACGGACCGTCGGAGGGAGCACCGTTCCGCCAGCGCCTCCGGACCGGATCCGGGCGCGACCACGTCTGCCCCTCCGGAGGTTCCAGCACATGCGTCGACCGCTCGTCCTGATTGCCCTGCTCCCGATGGCGCTGCTGTCTTCGGCGTCTCCCGCCTCGGGGGTCGAAGCCATTGTTGCCCCGCGCGCCGACGGCGCAGTGCAGGTCACTGCCGACCCGGCGGGCGTACGTGGCCACGCCACGCCGTCGGTCGCCGTGCATCCTGACGACGACCGGCTCATCGCCATCGCCGAAGGCGACGC
>JALZNY010000067.1 GCA_030857525.1 Actinomycetota bacterium | reverse complement strand
GGTGCTCAACGAGCGCCTGGACGAGTACGCCGAGACGGTGCTGCGGGTGGCCAAGGGCAATGCCTCCGACATCGAGGAGTACCGCCGGATGCACGCCGCGTCGATCACCGAGCTGCGTCGCACCGGCACCGAGACCGCCGACAGCCTGGCTCGGCTGGCCGGGCGGATGGAGGAGCTGGTCACCACCCAGGCCGACGACGAGCGCAGGGCCGACGCCAACGACCGGCTGGCGGCCATGGAAGCGACGCTGTCCCGGCTCACCGTCGAGGTGGCAGAGCTGGCCGCGACTGCAGAGATCCCGCAGGATCCGGTGCTCCAGCTCGACGACGCCCAAATCAAAGCTCTGGCCGCAGCAGTGGCCGAGGTCCTTGCCGCCCGCATCCCCGTCACCAGGATCAGGAACGAGCTTCGCGCCACGCCCACCGTCTCCGGGCCGGCCCGGCGGGGTCCCACGGGGTCCTCAGCGCCGGACGCCGACCTGGAGCCACC
Source organism: Actinomycetota bacterium (assembly GCA_030857525.1). Lineage (GTDB taxonomy): Bacteria > Actinomycetota > Acidimicrobiia > Acidimicrobiales > CADCSY01 > JADDRA01. Next base: position 6,515 of record JALZNY010000067.1, on the reverse strand, counting down.
TGCGGCGAGACGCCCTCGCCGGACCAACCCAATCCAGGTCCGCGGATCCGATCGCCCCCCCAGCTGACGCGCCGTCGCCCATCCCCACTGGCTGTTCCAGTGGCGGGCAACGCCGAGTCGTCGGTGTCGTGGCATCCTGGACGGGTGCCGTCCCCTGCGCTGGAGGTCCCCTGTGACGACGCGCCCAGAGAGGCCTGCGGCGTCTTCGGCGTGTATGCCCCGGGCGCGGCCGTGGCCCAGCTGACCTTCCTCGGCCTCTACGCCCTGCAGCACCGTGGCCAGGAGTCGGCCGGCATGGCCGTCAGCGACGGTGAGACGGTGGTGGTCGACAAGGACATGGGTCTGGTGAGCAACGTCTTCAACCAGCGCCGCCTGGCCCCCCTCACCGGACACCTGGCCATCGGCCACACCCGTTACTCGACGACCGGCTCGAGCACGTGGCGCAACGCTCAGCCCGTGTACCGCGACGTCGGCCACGCCGAGTTCGCCCTCGGCCACAACGGCAACCTGGTCAACACCGTCTCCCTGGCCGAGGAGGCCGGGATGCTGGCGGGCACGGTCGCCAGCGACAGCGATCTGGTGGCCGAGCTCCTGGCGGCCGACATCCGCAGCGAGGGCGGCGAGCGCAGCGACGGCCGCGACCTGGAGCACGCCCTCGGCCGGGTCCTGCCCCGGCTGCGGGGCGCCTTCTCTCTCGTGCTCATGGACGAAGGCCACCTGGTCGGGGTGCGCGATCCCAACGGCTTCCGCCCTCTGTGCCTCGGGCGCCTCGACGGCGACCACGAGGGGGCAGGCGACGGCGACGAGGAAGCCGGAGGTTGGGTGCTGGCGTCGGAGTCTCCAGCGCTCGACGTGGTAGGGGCTCGCTTCGTGCGTGAGCTGGAGCCGGGCGAGATGGTGGTGATCGACGCCGCCGGCCTCCGCTCCCTGCACCCCTTCCCGCCCGAGGGCGTCGATCCCACCTTGTGCCTGTTCGAGTTCGTCTACTTCGCCCGGCCCGACAGCCAGCTCCGGGGCCGAAACGTCCATCTGGCCCGCCAGCGCATGGGTGAGCGGCTGGCCCGCCAGGCTCCGCTCCCGCCCCCGCCGCCGGGGCTGGAGGCTGAGGCCATGGTGATGCCCGTTCCCGAGTCGGGCGTGCCCGCCGCCCAGGGCTTCTCCCGGGCGTCGGGCATCCCCTACGGCGACGGGCTGGTCAAGAACCGCTACATCGGACGCACCTTCATCTTCCCCGACCAGAAGCGCCGGGCCGACGCCGTGCGCATGAAGCTCAACCCCCTGCACGAGAACATCCGGGGCAAGCGCCTGGTGGTGGTCGACGACTCCATCGTGCGGGGCACCACGCAACGGGCGGTGGTGCGCATGTTGCGAGAGGCCGGGGCGGCCGAGGTGCACCTGCGGATCATGTCGCCGCCCTACCGCTGGCCGTGCTTCTACGGCATGGACACCGGCTCGCGCGACGAGCTGTTGGCAGCCAACCTCAGCGTCGAGGAGATCAGGGACTACCTGGGCGCCGACTCCATCGCCTACCTCAGCCTCGACGGCTTGGTCGAGGCCACCGCCACCGGTGGGGGTGGCTTCTGCAGCGCCTGCCTGACCGGCGAGTACCCCGTCGAGATCCCCGTGGCCCTGCGTCCCCGGGTGATCGAGGACAACGACATGCCCGCCTCGGGGCTCGAACGGGAGCTGCGGGAGCCCGCCGTGGTCGCGGGCGCCGAGGCATGACCGGGGGCCGGCACCAGCCCGAGACCTACGCGTCGGCCGGGGTCGACATCGCCGCCGGTGAGCGAGCCGTGGAGCGGATCAAGGATAAGGTGCGCTCAACCTTCCGCCGCGAGGTCATCGGCGACGTGGGCGGCTTCGGGGGCCTGTTCGCCCTCGACGCAGCCCGTTACCGGGCCCCCGTCCTGGTGGCCTCCACCGACGGTGTGGGCACCAAGGGCATGGTGGCCTCGGCCACGGGACGCTTCGACACGATCGGCCTCGACCTGGTGGCCATGTGCGTCGACGACCTGGTGTGCCAGGGGGCCGAGCCCCTGTTCTTCCTCGACTACGTGGCCGTGGGCACCCTCGACCCCGACCACGTCGAGGCCCTGGTCGAGGGCGTGGTCGAGGGGTGCCGCCAGGCCGGGTGCGCCCTACTCGGCGGTGAGATGGCTGAGCACCCCGGGGCCATGGAACCCGGCCACTTCGACCTGGCCGGCTTCGCCGTGGGCGTGGCCGAGCGCGACCGCCTGGTCACCGGGGAGCGCCTGCAGCCCGGCGACGTCCTCGTGGGCCTACCCTCGCCTGGGCTGCGCTGCAACGGCTACTCCCTGGCCCGGAGGGTCCTGCTGGAGCGGGCCGGGCGCTCGCTCGACGACGTCGCCTACCCCGGCGCCGACCGGTCGCTGGCCGACGAGCTGCTCGAGCCCTCGGTGATCTACGCACCCGCGGTGGCCGAGCTGTTGCGGCGCGTCGACGTGCGGGGGGTGGCTCATGTCACCGGAGGCGGGATCATCGGTAACCTGTCCCGCGTGCTGCCTTCCTCCACCGACGCCGTCGTGCGCCAGGCGGCCTGGGAGACGCCCCGCATCTTCGGCGAGATCCAGCGCTTGGGCGACGTGGCCGACGACGAGATGGCGAGGGTGTTCAACCTCGGCATCGGCATGGTGGTGGCCGTGCCGCCGGGCGACGTCTACCACGCCCTCGACCTGGCCCGCACGGCCGGGCACCGGGCGGTGGAGATCGGCGAGGTCGTGGCCGGCACCGGTCGCGTGATCATCGATCCCAGCCGGTCGGCGTGAACCTCCGGCGATCAGGCCACTCCCCGCTCGCCAAGGGCCTGCACGTAGCGCTCCTGGTGGGCGTTGTCCTCGTCGTGAGCCTCATCGCCGGGGCCTACGCCGCCGGTCGCGAGGTGCCCAGGCTCACCCAGGCCGAGGCCCGAACCTTTGCCGTGCAGGCGCTCAACGACACCGGCGCCCGCCCGGTCGAGGTCCGCGGTGAACCTCGGTCCGAGTCCTTCACCCCCGTGCCCCAGGAGGAGGAGCAGGCACAGGCGGACCAAGCCGCACCGGCCCCCGATCCCATCGACGTGTGGATCGTCCCCCTCACCGTGTCGGCCCAGCCGGTCGAGCTCTACGTGTCCCAAGCGGGGGGCCGGGCGGTCAACCTCGACGACGCCCTCCCCGACGGAGGCTTCGTGCTCAACGAGGAGCAGTTCGACCGCCTCGAGCGCTTTCGCCTCGACCTGGCCGGCGACCGGATCCGCGCCGAGCGCCAAGGACCGTCGCTCATAGCCGGGTTGTTGATCGTGCTGGTGGCGGTGGCTCTGTTGGCGTCGGTGGTCAAGGGCCGGGTCAGGGCTGCCCGCACCGACGAGGCGTGAACGGGGCCCCGGACGGGCTGAGCTCGTTCCCGGCGCTGCGCGACCACCTGCTGGCCCACGCCGTGCGCAGTGGCGACTTCGTGCTCAAGTCTGGATGCCGCAGCCGCTGGTTCATCGACGCCAAGCAGTCGACGTGCCGGCCCGAGGGGATGCTGTTGGTGGCCGAGGCCGCCCTCGAGGTGCTGCCCGAGGACGCCACCGCCATCGGGGGCCTGACCATGGGCGCCGACGCCGTGGCTTTCGCCGTGGCCGCGGTGGCCGCCACCCGAGGCCGGATGCTGCACAGCTTCAGCGTGCGGGCCGCCACCAAGGACCACGGCGGGGGAGGGCGCCTGGCTGGTGTCCTGGAGCCCGGCGACCGGGTGGTGGTGACCGAGGACACCGTGACCCGAGGGGTCTCGATGCTCGAGGCCGCCGACGTCGTGCGGACCTGCGGCGCCACCCCGGTGCTGCTGCTGAGCGTCGTCGACCGAGGGCGCACGGCGGCAGCCCTGGCCCGCGAAGCCGGGATCGCCTACCAGCCCCTGGTCACCGCCGAGGAGCTCGGCGCCCCCGACGAGGACTGACGCCCCGAGGCGGCGGCCAGGCGGGCCTCGGCCAGACGGTCGGCGGCGGCGACGGGCGTGATGCCGTCCTCCTCGGCGAGGGCCAGCACGCGGGTCGTGGTGGTGCCGACTGCTCTCACCGCCTCGACGGCCCGGTCACGGTCGTAGCCGCCGGGTTGCAGCTCGCCGACGATGTTGATGATCCCGCCGGCGCTGGCCACGTAGTCGGGCACGTAGAGGATGCCGGCGTGGGCCAGGCGTTCGACATCGTCAGCTTCGGCCAGCTGGTTGTTGGCCGACCCGCAGACCGCAGCACAGGACAGGCGGGCGATGGTGCTCGCATCGAGCACGCCGCCGAGGGCGCAGGGAGCGAGGATGTCGCACGGCTCACCCAGGGCGTCCTCCGCCGCCACTGGCCGGGCCCCGTAGCGGTCGACGACCGCTCGCACTCGCTCTGCGTCGAGATCGGCCACCGCCACCCGGGCGCCGCGGGCGACGAGCTCGCCCACCAGGGCGGAGCCGACCTTGCCCACGCCCACGACCATCACGTGGCGGTCGCCCAGGCCGGGGTCGCCCCAGCGGGCCGCCGCCACGGCCGACATGGCGTGGACCACGCCTAGAGCCGTGAACGGTGACGGGTCCCCCGAACCACCGAGGGCCTCGCTCCCGCCGGTGACGTAGCGGGTCTCCTGGCGCAGTAGGTCCATGTCGGCCTGGGTGGTGCCCACGTCCTCGGCGGTGATGTAGCGACCGCCCAGGCTGTCGACGAAGCGGCCGTAGGCCCGCAGGCGGGGCTCCCGCTGCCCGGGCGGTGGGTCACCCAGGACGACGGCCTTGCCCCCTCCGAGGTCGAGGCCGGCCAGCGCCGCCTTGTAGGTCATGCCCCGGGCCAGGCGCAGCACGTCGTGCAGGGCGTCACCCTCGCTGGCGAACGTGCGCATTCGGGTCCCGCCCAAGGCCGGACCGAGCACGGTGGAGTGGATGGCGATGATCGCCCGCATACCGCTACGTTCGTCGCGGCACCACCCCACCTGCTCGTGGCCTCCGTCGTCGAGGACATCGAAGACGGTCACGACGGAGGCAAGGCTATCCAGCCGGCCCGTCCACCTGGAAGCCACCCAAAGTGGTCAAAGCTTGCCCTTTAGTGGTAGTGTAGTGTCCGTTTTGCCGAAGTCGCGGTATCCTAGGGACCGTATCCTAGGGACCCGAGCACGGCTGAGGAGTCGTTCGCATGAGGAGGAACCATGACCATCCAGCACCATGAACCAGAGACACCCGAGAAGCTGCTCACTCCGGCCGAGGTGGCCGAGAGGTTCCGGGTGAACCCCAAGACGGTCACTCGCTGGGCCCGGGCGGGCAAGCTGCACGCCATCCGTACCCTCGGGGGCCACCGTCGCTTCCGGGCCTCGGAGATCGATCGTTGCTTCGAGGAGATGTCGACCGACGAGTCGGCGGAGACAGGTCCGACGACCTAGTGCCACAGCACTAACAACGGTGGCGCGGCCGAATAGTCAGCGTTCGCTGTCGATCCTGCTGACCCCCTGCACGTTGGCGTCGGCCTTTAGACGGTCGAGGCCGCCGGCGGCGCCCCGGAGGTGATGGTCGAAGAAGTCGAGCGTGGCCGCAGTGACCACCCGGACGGCCGGGAGGGTGGCCGGCCCCTGGTAGGGGTCGCTGTGGTCCCCGCCGAGGATCGTGACCAGGTGCTTGGGGGGAGATGCCTCCTTATAGGCCGTCCGCCCGTCGGCGTAGACCACGCTGGTGTCGGCGTCGCCGTGGATCAGCAGCACCGGGGTGCGGATGCGCACCCAGAAGTCGCCGCCGGGGAAGGGGACCTGGCGCCCGGCCAACACGACGCCGGCATCGAAGCGAGGGTCGTGGCAGCAGGTGTTGGCTACCAGCCCCAGGGTGGTCATGCCCCCGAGTGAGTGGCCGGCGGCTCCGATGCGTTCGGGATCGATCAGGCCTGCCAGCTCGTCGCTGCCGTCGCTGTCGGCGGCCAGCAGCTCGTCGACCAGGAAGCTCATGTCGCCCGGCTGGTTGGGGTAGTCGTCGGGGCTGGCGGTGTCGGGGTCGGTGGCGAAGGGGAAGCGAGGGGCGGCCACCACGTACCCGGCCCCGGCCCACGCCCGCAACAGGCCGAAGTAGCGCTCGCCCAGCCCGCCGGAGCCGTGGGCGAAGACGATGAGTGGGAAGGGGCCCTCGGCGGTCGCCGGCGGAGCTTCTGGCGTCACCTCGCCGCCCGGCGACCCGGTGGCCGGATAGAAGACGACCGTCTCCAGCGTCCTCGTCGGCTGGGCGGCTTTGTCGGCGTAGGCCCGGGTGGGGCGGCTGGCGTCGACGAAGGTCTCGGTCCGGGTGCCCACGGCGTAGCGGGGTGCGGGGAGCTCGGGAGCCTCGGTCGCCACGTCGGCCGTCTCGCCCTCGGTCGGGTCCGACTCGCTCCCGCTGCCGGCGGAGACCACGCCGGTGATGGCGGCCAGGAGGGCGACGACCACGACAGGCACCAACCATCGCACCGGTTGCTGCAGCAGGGCGCCCTCGACGAGCACGGGTGGCGAGGCAGCGCTTGCCGACCCCTGGGCGGCCACGGCCAGGGG
>JALZNY010000398.1 GCA_030857525.1 Actinomycetota bacterium | reverse complement strand
CTCGTCAGTGGTGATCAGCGCCGAGGGCTCCCGGTCGTCGTTGAGCATGGCGATGGCGCCGGAGAACAGGCCGCGGCTGGCCTTGAAGATGGAGGCGATGTAGGCGGGCAAGGCGCCCTGGGCCGGCACCTGGTCGTGGACGCGATGGAACAGCACCAACGGCAGCGTGCTGCCCAAGTTGGCCACGTCGATCAGGCTCTGGAGGCTGCCCCGCCCCGTCGCCGGCGACGCCGCGCTGTGCAGGTCGGCCAGCCAGGCGAAGCCGTTGAGGACCTCGGCGATGTCGTGGCGCAGCGCCTCGTAGGCCGACACGTTCATACGCCCGCCCTGGCGCGACGGTGAGTCGGCGTAGTCGCACACGGCCTGGGCCATGGGCACGCCGGCCCGCTTGATCCGCTTCTGGGCCTGGCGGGGGGCCGAGTCCTCCAACAGCAGACGTCCGTGCTCGTCGGTCTGGTCGCCCAGGGTGAGAAGCTCAGCCAGGCCCAGGCCCCGGCGGGCCCGGGGGGCGCCTGCCCCCGACGCTGCCGGCCCCGCCACATGAGGTAGTACACCATGAGCCATGGACCCCTTCAACACGACGCCCTTCAAGACGACGCCGGCGAGATGACCCTGCTGCGCTCCCGACGCCTCGATCCCCAGACCGGTTGCGCCCTGGCCCTCGACCGGGGCCAGACGCTGCGGGTGCGATCCCCCACCGGGGAGCAGGTGGCCGACGTCGTCGCCTTCGGCCGTGATCCCCTGGGCCAGGGCGACCCCGACGAATGGCTCTCCACGGGACGCACCGTCGACTACGGCCAGAGCATCTACGTGACCACGGGCAGCGTCCTCTACTCCAACCGGAGCACCCCCTTGCTCACCATCACCGCCGACACCGCTCGTCGCCACGATCTGCTGATCACCCCCTGCTCCCGGGAGATGTTCGAGCGCCTCTACGGCGTCGCCGATCACCCGAGCTGCCTGAGCAACCTGGCCGCCCACCTGGGGCCCTTCGGCATCCCCGTCGAGCGCATCCCCACCACGCTCAACCTGTTCATGGTGGTGAGCCCCGACCCCGTGACCGGCCGCATCACCATCGGCGTCCCGAGCAGCCGGCCTGGCGACCACGTCGACCTTCGGGCCGAGGCCGACCTCGTAGTGGGCGTCACCGCCTGCTCGGCCGAGCTCACCAACCACGGCACCCTCAAGCCCATCGACGTGGAGGTGCACGATGCCGCCTACGACGGGGACGCCTCTCCGTAGCCGTCGGCCCAGTCCCGCTCCTCGACGTCCCAGTCGATGCCGCCCGATGCGCTGGACTGCACGGTGACATGCGTCATGGTCGAGTCGGGCGCGGCCCCGTGCCAGTGCCACTCGCCCGGCCCGGCGGCCACCACGTCGCCAGCCTCGACGACCCGCCGCCCTGACGCGTTCCCCACGATCCCCCGTCCGGCCACGACGTGCAGGAGCTGCCCCTCGCCGTGGATGTGGGGACGGGTGCGCCCGCCGGGCTGGAAGTGCACGGCGAAGACGGCCGGCCCATCGACGAAGGGGTTGGGCAGGCGCTGAATGCAGGCCTCACCCTCGAAGAAGGCCTCCATCTCGGCCGGGGCCTCCCCGGTGGTGTCGTCAATGCGCTCGATCTCCATGGCTGCCTCCTCGGGCGTTCGCTCGCCCTGTTTCCTACCAGGACAGGCCAGTCTCAGGGAACCAATCCCTCTACGCTGAACGTCCAATCGACATGCGCAAATCCATCCTGCTCCTCAGCTTTGTCGTGGCCATCCTTGCGGGCGCCTGCGGAGGCGACCAAGAGGTCGTCACCGGGTCTGGTGGCGGCGGCGACCCCGACGGCCGGACCGACCCTTCGCCCTCCCGACCTGATCGGCCGGCAGGGGCCGAGAACGCGCTCGTCGTCAGCGTGGAGGTCGGTGGCGGGTTACTCATGCCCGGAGACAGCTTCCGCAGGGTTCCGCAGGCCGCGGTCTACGACGACGGCACCGCGCTGTCGCCGGGAGCCACGATCGCCATCTATCCCGCCCCCGCCCTTCCCGCCGTGACCGAGGGGAGGCTGGGCCCCGACGAGGTCGACGAGTTGCTGGCCGCCGCCGAGCGAGCCGGCCTCCTCGACGACACCGAGAAGGACTTCGGCAACCCTTCGATAGCCGACGCCGGCACCACCACCATCACCGTCATCGTCGACGGCGAGGCCCACGTCACCTCGGTCTATGCCTTGAGCGGCACCGGTGATGACCTGCCCGGCCTCACCGTCGAGCAGCAGCAGGCTCACCAACGGGTGGCTGAGTTCGTCGACCTCGTCTCCCGCTCGATGGCCGG
>JALZNY010000397.1 GCA_030857525.1 Actinomycetota bacterium | reverse complement strand
GCCCTTCACGCCGCTGCACCCCGAGTGCAACTACATGGAGATCATGGAGCAGCACCTGAAGCTCCTCTCCGAGGGCCAGCCCATCCTCAAGCCCGTCTACAACCACAGCGACGGGATGCTCGAGCGCCCCGTGCTGGTGGAGCCCAGCGAGTTCATGGTGATCGAGGGCCTGTTCCCGCTGTCGAGCAGGCAGTCGCGAGCGTGCTTCGACATCACCGTGTACCTCGACCCACCCGAGGAGATACGCCGCTCGTGGAAGGTGGCGCGCGACACCGCTAAGCGGGGCTACACCGAGGAGCAGGTGCTGGCCGACCTCGACAAGCGCGAGCCTGAGTCGGCCGCCTACATCCGGCCCCAGCGCGCCAACGCCGACATCGTGGTGCAGTTCTCCCCGATATGGTCCCGGGGCGAGACGGCCGAGGACCCGCTCAGCGCCACGCTCCTGCTCCGGCCCACCGTCCCCCATCCCGATCTGCAATCGGTGGTGGGCGACGACACCGAGACCGCCATGCACCTCAAGTTGTTGCGCGACGACGACGGCAAGCCGGTCGACGCCCTCCACGTCCACTCCCACGCCTCGGAGGAGGCCACCCGCAAGGCCGAAGAGTCCATCTGGGAGCTCATGGACGTCGCCGAGCCGCTATCGGACGACCTGGGCCTGATCGACGGCGAACGCGACGGCCCCCTGGCCATCACCCAGCTCATCCTGCTGTTCCACCTCATCCAGGCCAAGCAGAACTAGCCAGCAGGCGAGGCCCTCAGGCGGCCTGGCGGAGGGCGGCGATGGCCTCCTCGATGGTGCCCACGGGGATGACCTCGAGGTCGTCACCAGCCGCCTCCTGAGCCAGGGCCAGCTCCTCCTCGGGGACCAGGAACACCGAGGCCCCGGCGTTTCGTGCCGCCACCACCTTGGCGTCGACCCCGCCCACCTGACCGACCTCACCGTCGAGGTCGATGGTGCCCGTGCCCGCGATGGTGCGCCCCGCCACCAGGTCGGCGGGATCGGCCAGGTCGTAGACGGTCAGGGCGATCAGCAGGCCGGCCGAGGGTCCCCCGATGCGGCCCTGATCGACCTCCACGGTGAACGGCAACGACACGTCGAGGTCGACCGTGGTTATGGCCACCCCCAGCGCAGCCTGCTCGATGCCCTCGACGACGGCGAGGCGGACCCGCACCTCGCGCTCGCTGCCGGCGCCCTGCACGGTCAGGGCCACCTCATCCCCGGCGACACGAGAGGCGAGTGCGGCCACGAGATCCGACGCCAGGGCCACGGGCATGCCGTCGACGGCGGTGACGACATCGCCCTCCTCCAGGTTGCCGTCCGCCGGCGAACCGGGCTGCACCGCCGCCACCCTCGCTCCCGCCCCCTCGATGGTTACGTCCTCACCGGCCGCCCGCAGCCCCACCGCCGCCGCCACCTCGCTGCTCTCGCGAAACAGTGCCCGCTGGGCCTCCTCGAACTCGGCGTCGTCCACCCCCTCGGGGACGACCTGCTCGCGTGGCAGCACCTCCTGGTAGTCGTCCAGCCAGGCCCGCACCACTCCGGCCACGCTCGGTTGGAAGATCCGAACGGTGGTCAACAGCAGCTCCCCCGAGAGCGGGTCGGGCGCTCGGCCCAGCTCCACCCGCTCCCCCACCGAGACGGCCGAGCCGGGGGCGAGGACGAACACCGGCAGGGGCACGACCAGGGCCAGGACGGCCAGCACCACCAGCACGGCGAGGGCGATGCCCTTCTTCACCGCCTCCCTCCGGGGCCGGGAGGCCGGGGTCGAGACCTGCTCAATCGACGATCTCGGGGATGCCGATCTCCCGACAGGCCTCCACCCAGGAGGCCAGGTTGGAGCGCAGGACCACATCCTGGCCGTCGGCCACCTCGGGATCCAGCACCAGCACGACCACCTCACCCTCGGGGCCGTCCCGCCAGCGCTCGGGAGGAAGGGGCATCAGGCCCTGCCAGTAGCCGTACACCGAGGCCCAGGGGACCTCGAAGACGATGGCCCGAGCCGGACCGCTGCGACCCTGGGGGTCGGACAGCCCGACCAGCATTACCACCCGGCGCTCGGTGGCGGTGGTGAGGGCCGACTCCGACATCTCTGAGGGCACCAGGCCCTGGAGGTACCCCTCGCCCACCAGATCCAGCTCACGCTCGTCGTGCTCGAGCGACGTACGAGGGATCAAGCTCCTCACGACCCCGGTGCCCGACGTCGAATGGGCTAGGAGGCGGCGACTACGACCGCACGGTCGAGGAAGTCGACCACACGCTCGACCGCCTCGCGCACCGGCTCGCCGCTGCCGACGGCCAGACTGCCTCCGGCC
>JALZNY010000396.1 GCA_030857525.1 Actinomycetota bacterium | reverse complement strand
CCGTAGAGGTTGGAGAGCTGCTTCGTGGTCACCTTGCGCACGGCCACCCGCCCGAGGGTGGGGCTGATGTTGCGCCGGTAGTTCTGCTCGTAGCCGTAGATCGTGTTCGGCGAGCGGCCCTTCCGGCGCAGCTCCACGATCCAGTCCTCGAAGAGCTTGTCGAGGGTCGCCGAAGTCCCGGCGTGACGACCTTGGCCGACCTCGGCCAGGAGCTCGGCCCTGGCTTTCCTCGCGTCTCGGAGCGTCCCGCGGAAGGTGCGGCTGACCTGCCGCCGCCTCCCGGTGAGGGGATCCAGGCCCGCTTGGACGATGAGCTCCCACACGTTGGGCGCGCGCTCTCGCATGCCGGGGGGTGCCCGCAGCTGCTGGCCCATGCCGCCCGATGCTACGAGAAATTCATGGATGATTCTTGGATTTTGCGGAGGGCAACAGATTCGAGCAGACGAATTACCTGCTCAGAGGGTGGGCCCGGCAGGGATCGAACCTGCGACCAAAGGATTATGAGTCCCCCGCTCTGACCACTGAGCTACGGGCCCTCAGGTTCACAATCGATAAGGGAAGCTCCGGGGGTGGGACTCGAACCCACAACAAACGGCTTAACAGGCCGCTACTCTGCCGATTGAGCTACCCCGGAACGCGGTTCGGACGATAGCAGCGCATGGACGAGCCCCATGATCGACCGGTGCGTGAAGGAGCACGAGTAGCACACGCTTGGGCAACCAAAGGGGTGCTTCGATCGCCGGATGCTGGGGTCGGGCGTCGCCCGATGCGTATCCTGAAACTGCGCGACGGGGATTCCTGTCAGCTCAGCCCAGAATATACCGACAGCATGCGAAGGGGTACGACACTCAACCTGAGGGGCGCCCTACGCCAGACCTTCGCCCAGCCACGCCGGCGCCCGTTCCAGCAGGTAGCGGCTGACGGCCAGGCAGCGGTCGAGGGTCTCGCACAGCGCCTCCTCGCCCTGGAGCACCTGGGCCAGCGACACCCGCAGGCGGGCCACGATGGTGAGACTGCGCTCGGGGGCGTCGGTGGCCGAGGCGTAGGAGTCGATGGCGGATGCCTCCAGCGGCAGGTCGCGACCCCCCACGCCGGCCAGCTCGGTGGCCAACAGGAGCAGGTCAGGGCCATGGGGGAGCGGGGGCAGCGCCCAGGTGAAGGTGAGGGGGAAGTGGTACTCGTCGGGCGGGGTGTCGTCGTCGTCGAGCGCCATCACGGCGTCCTCGAAGGCCAGCAGGACCCGAGGGTCGACCTCGAGGGAGAGGTGCAGGTCGAGCGGCCCCTCGCAGCCTTCCTCGGGGTGGAGGTCGACCTCCCAGGCCTGGCGCAGCGAGTAGGTCTCGACGAAGTGGCGCTCGTCGTGCACGTGGAAGGTGTGGTCGACGGCATGGTCCTTCAGCTCGGCGACGTACCCGGGGACATCGATCACGGCCACCCAGGCGAGGGTACTGGTCCCCCCCCGGACGGCCGAGCCTCCCGTGCGGTCTGCCCCAACTGCGACAGGCGGGTACGGTCCCGGGGTGACCGACGGCGAGCTCCTCGAGGTGCTGGACGAGGCGGCTCGGGCGGTGCGTCACACCCTCGACGACGTGGCCGACTGGCGCCCCTCCACCGAGCGGTCTGGCCAGTACCAGATCGACGTGGTGGCCGACGCCGCCGCCGTCGAGGTGCTGGTCGGACACGGTCTGGGCGTCCTCAGCGAGGAGTCGGGGGCGCATCACCTCCAGCGGGAGGTCGTCGTGGTCCTTGATCCTGTCGACGGCTCCACCAACGCCAGCCGGGGTCTGCCCTGGTACGCCACCAGCCTGTGTGCCGTCGACGGAGATGGTCCACGTGTTGCCGTAGTCGTCAACCAGGCCTCGGGCGAGCACTTCGATGCGGGGCGAGGAAGTGGCGCCCGCTGCGATGGCAAGGCCATGCGGGCGTCGGGATGCCGGGAGATGGGCGAAGCCATCGTGGCCGTGTCCGGTCTCCCCTCTGTCCACTGGGGCTGGTCGCAGTACCGGTCGCTCGGGGCCGCCGCCCTCGACCTGTGCTACGTGGGTGCCGGCCGTCTCGACGGCTACGCCAGCACGAGCCGTCACGCCCTGGGCCCGTGGGACTACCTGGGCGGGCTCCTCGTGTGTCAGGAGGCCGGCGCGGTGGTGGCCGACGTCGACGGACGTGACCTGGTCGTGCTCGACCATGACGCCCGGCGCTCGCCCGTGGCAGCCGCTACCCCGGTCCTGCTCGACCAGCTCCGGGGAGCGGTGGCCGGCCTTGACACCGGTGACTAGCAGCCGGATCCGGGACCGCGTCCACTTGCGCCTGCTCCGCCTCTACCAACGGT
>JALZNY010000395.1 GCA_030857525.1 Actinomycetota bacterium | reverse complement strand
GCCGAAGGAGGCATCGAGGTCGCCGGCGATCTCGGCGGCCAGGAAGCCCTCCACCGCCGCCTCGGGACTCCCGGCGACCGCCCCGGGCGGCGGTGCCTCGGAGTTGGGCGCCGTGGTGGGGACCGACGGGTCGGTCGCGTCGAGGGGTGCAGTCGTCGAGCTGTCGTCATCGCCGGTCAGGACGAGGGTCAGCCCGATGCCGAGCGTCAGCCCGACGACCACGGCCAGCATGACCGACACCGTGCGCCCACGACCCCCTCCGACGTCAGGCAAGCCAGGCATGAGGTCGTTCCGGGAGAGCCACCCTCCTATCCTGGCCGATATGAGCACCGGCGGGGCACCACCAGTCAGCCCACCGCGGGCTCCACCGGTGAACGGAAGTGACAGGCCGGCCCCCAGCCCTCCTCCCCGGTCCCGACGTTCGGTGCCGGTGTGGGTGGTGGCCGTGGTGGCCGTGATCGGCGGCCTGGCCATCGGCCGCTTCCTCACCTACTCGCCGGAGCCGGCCCCCGCCCCCCCGCCGGCGGCCCCGGGCTCGCCCGAACGCGTGGCCACGCTCGAGCAGCAGGTGGCCATCGACCCCGACGACGCCGACGCCTGGCAGGAGCTGGGCTTTGCCTACCTGTCGCAGGCCTTCCGGGTGGGCGACCCGTCGTTCTACAGCCTGGCCGAGAGTGCCTTCGAGCGCACCGACGAGCTGGTGCCGTCGGATCCCCGCACCCTGTTGGGCCAGGGCGCCCTGGCGCTCGCCCTGCACCGCTTCCCCGAGGCCCTCGAGCTGGGCCGGCGCGTCACCGAGGCCCTGCCGGCCAACGCCGACGCCCTAGCCGTGTTGGTCGACGCCCAGGTCGAGCTCGGGCGCTACGACGACGCCGCCGAGAGCCTCCAGGCCATGCTCGACCTCCGTCCCGGCCTGCCCGCCCTGGCCCGGACGTCGTACCTGCGCGAGCTCAACGGCGACATGGCCGGTGCCATCGAGGCCATGACCCGAGCTGAGGCGGCCGGGCAGGGCCAGCCGTTCGAGGCGGCCCGGGTGGCGGCCCTGCTCGGGAACCTGCACTTCCGCCAAGGCGACCTCGACGCGGCGACGGCCAGGTTCGACCGGGCCCTGTCGGCGACCCCGGGCCTCGTGCCCGCAGAGATCGGTCGGGCCCGGGTGCTGGCCGCCGAGGGCGACGAGGAAGCGGCCATCTCCGTCCTCCAGTCGGTGGTCGAGCGCTTCCCAGCTCCTGAGGCGGTCATCCTCCTGGGCGATCTCCAGGCTCGGCTGGGGCGCCAGGCCGAGTCCGTCGAGACCTACGCCCTGGTGCGGGCCATCGCCGGGCTCCAAGAAGAGGCCGGGCAGGTGGTCGACCTGGAGATGGCCGTCTTCGAGGCCGACCAGGGCGACGACCCCGAGCGGGCCCTGGCCCTGGCCCGCTCGGCGCATGAGGTGCGACCCGACAACGTCTACGTCAACGACGCCCTGGCCTGGGCCCTGCTGCGGTCCGGCGACGCCCCCGCCGCCGTGGCCCCCATGGAGGAGGCGCTGCGCCTCGACAGCGCCGACCCGCTGGTGCGCTACCACGCCGCCGAGGTGTTCCTGGCCGTGGGCGACACCGACCGGGCCCGGACCGAGCTGGCCCAGGCCCTCGACGGCACGGCCTGGTTCTCGGTCCGCCACCACGACCGCCTCATCGATCTCGCCGCGCAGCTCGGAGTGACCCCACCCGGCAGGTGACCAGCTCGGGGAGCGGCCCGGGCGCCAGCTCGACCGGGCCGCCATGCCCTACGCTCGCCCTCGTGAGCTGCAGCGATGGCTAAGCCGAAGGCGCCCAAGCCGGGGGCCAAAGGCGGGGCTCGGTCCAAGAGCAAGCAGGCGTCACGGGCCCGGGCCAGCGCTCAGGGCAGCCGGCGCTGGCCGTTCGCCGTCGCCCTCGGCGCTGTGGTGGCTCTCGGCGTGGCGCTGGTGGTGCTGTCGGCCGGTGGCGACGAGGAAGCCGTCGCCCCTCCCGGGGTCCAGTCGTTCGACGTCGCCTCCGCCGATCACGTGGACGCGGCAGTGACCTACCCCCAGATCCCACCCGTGGGCGGTGACCACACCGCCGTGTGGCAGAACTGCGGCTACTACTCCAGCCCCATCGTCACCGAGATGGGTGTGCACTCCATGGAGCACGGCGCGGTGTGGATCACCTACCAACCCGATCTGCCCGAGGACCAGGTGGATGTGCTCCGGGGTCGGGCCGGGAGCTACGTGCTCGTTTCACCGTGGGCCGAGGGCCTGCCGTCGCCGGTGGTGGCCTCGGCCTGGGGCAGCCAACTCCCGCTCGACTCGGCCTCCGACCCCGCCC
>JALZNY010000394.1 GCA_030857525.1 Actinomycetota bacterium | reverse complement strand
ACCAGGCGTCCGAACTGGTGACAGAGCTCCCCGCCACCGTCGAGTCGTTCTACGACTTCCCGGTGGTGGGCGATCAGCTGCGTGACGGCGACGCCGTCGGCGTGGTCGAGCGCTTCGTCGACGATCTGCCCGGCCGCCTCGACGACGCCACCGTGGCCGGCGCCGTCGAGCGGGTGGTCGGCAACGTCCGCACGGTGGCCACCGTGCTCGTCGTGGCCCTCGCCCTGATGCTCGACGGCGACGCCCTCGTCGCCCGGGCTCGCCGCCTGCTGCGCCCGACCCGGCGCGCCGGCGCCGACGTGGTGGGCCGCATCGTCTACCGCACGGTCGGCAACTACTTCGCCGGCTCGGTGCTGGTGGCCCTCATCAACGGGCTGGTGATCCTGTCGGTCGGCCTCGCCCTGGGCGTGCCGCTGGCGCCCCTCGCCGGCGTGTGGGCGGCGATCACCAACCTCATCCCGCAGATCGGCGGGCTCCTCGGCGGCTCGTTCCTGGTGCTGCTGGCGCTCTCGGAGGGACCGGTCACCGGGCTCGTGGCCCTGGTCGTGTTCCTCGTCTACCAGCAGGTCGAGAACAATCTCGTGCAGCCGGCGGTGGTGGGCGTGGCCGTCGACCTCTCCCCGCCGGCCACCATGCTCGCTGCGCTGGTCGGTGGTGCGGCGGCCGGCGTACCCGGTGCGCTGGCGGCGACCCCGCTGCTGGGCGCGGCGAAAGCGCTCTACCGCAACGCCCGGGGCGTCCCCCTCGACGAGTTGCTCCAGCCCCGCACTGCCCGCCTGCCGGCACCACTGCGCCGGTTCCTGGGCCGACGTCGTGATCGTTCCCCGTCGGCGGGACCACCACCACGGCGGCCCCGCCGACGGAGGACGGCGAGGTTCAGGCCCGGGCGGCGGCCAGGCGGGCGTCGACGTCGGTCCAGTTGACGACGTTCCAGAGGGCGGAGAAGAAGTCGGCCTTCACGTTCTTGTACTGCAGGTAGAAGGCGTGCTCCCAGGCGTCGAAGGTGAACAGGGGCACGCCGCCGACGCCCACGTTGCCCTGGTGGTCGTAGACCTGCTGGACGATGATCTGCCCGGCGACGGGCTCCCAGCTGGCCAGGGCCCAGCCCGAGCCTTGGACGGTGGCGGCGGCCTGGGTGAACTGCGCCTTGAAGCCGGCGAAGCCACCGAAGTCGGTGCCGATCTGCTCGGCCAGGGCGCCGGTGGGCTCGCCCCCGCCGTCGGGCGACAGGTTCTGCCAGAACAGCGAGTGCAGCACGTGGCCCGAGACGTGGAAGGCCAGGTTCTTCTCGAGCTGGTTGATGGTCGGGAAGTCGCCGGCATCACGGGCGTCGGCGAGCTTCTCGAGGGTGGTGTTCGCCCCGGCGACATAGGTGGCGTGGTGCTTGTCGTGGTGGAGCTCCATGATCTGGCCGATCACGTGGGGCTCCAACGCGCCGTAGTCGTAGGGCAGGTCGGGCAGGGTGTACGGGCCGTCGGCCATGGTGGGGTGCTCCTCTGATGTGTTCGGCGACCCCTGCTTACCCGATGCGGTGCCGATCGCATCCCGCCCACCACCTAGCGTCGCCCGCCGTGCAGCTCTTCGACGGCTTTTTCGACCCGGGTGGCGGCTGGGCCGTCATCTCCCGTTTCACCCATGTGCTGGTCGGCCTGACCTGGGTCGGGCTCCTCTACTTCTTCAACGTGGTCCAGGCGCCGGCCTTCGCCGAGCTCTCCGACGGCGCCCGCAGCGAGGCGCTGCGCACCGTCACGGCGCGGGCCCTGCGCTGGTTCCGGTGGGCGTCGGTGCTCACCGTCGCCTTCGGCCTCCTGTTGGTGGTGGGCAAGGGCGACGGCGAGCAGATCGGCGAGTACATGCGCTCGTCCCAGGGCTACGCCATCAGCACCGGGATGCTCCTCGGCGTCGTCATGTTCGTCAACGTCTGGACGGTGATCTGGCCGGCCCAGAAGGTGGTCATCGCCTCGGCCACCGCCGTCGCCGGTGGCGGCGCCGCCGACCCGGAGGCGCCCACCGCCGCCCGGCGCGCCGCCCGGGCGTCGCGGGTCAACGCCCTCTTCTCGATCCCCATGCTCTGGTTCATGGTGTTCACCGCCCACCTGGCCGCGATCTACGACCCGCCGACCAACAAGGGCGCCTACCTGGGCATCGTCATCGCCGTCGTCGTCGTGCTTCAGCTCTCGGCCCTGGGCCGCCTCGGCGGGCTCGACAACGTCGTCAACCGGGCGCTCTTCGATGACCACCGCCGCACCATCGGCGCCGGGTTCGCCGTGCTCGTGCTGTTCCAGCTCCTCTACGAGCTCGTGCTCAGCTGATCTTGCGGCTACTCGACGA
>JALZNY010000393.1 GCA_030857525.1 Actinomycetota bacterium | reverse complement strand
GCTGGAGGATCTCGGCTCGTTGCAGGCCTCGGGGGGCCCGGAAGTCGAGGTCCTCGACGGCGGCCGGGTAGCGGAGCTTGGCCGCCTTGAGGCGGGTGGCCAGGCGGCGGCTGTCGCGGGCGTCGGCCTCTTTGTCGGCCAGCAGGCCGAGGCGGTCCTCGAAAGCGAGCTCGTTCCACGGTCCGGGGACGGCGACCTGGTCGGCGAGGGCGGCGGCCATGGCCGGCAGTCCCAGGGCTTCGAGCTTGGCGATGGTCGGGTTGGCGAACACGGTCACGCCCCCTGCTCGTCGAGATCGAGCCCGCTGACGGTGTCGCCGTCGGGGGGTTCGGTGTCGTCGGGGTCGTCGGTGTAGTAGTCGGGGCCGCGCAGGTTGGTGTGGGTGGGCGGCGGCGGGACCGGTGCCGGTGCTGGGACGGGGATCTTGTCGAGGCCGGCAGTGAGGATCGACTTGATCGAGCTGTAGCTGACGGCGCCGGTGGCCAGGGCCCGCCGGCTGGCCGCGCCGACCCGGTCGTTGCCGTAGCGTTTGGCCAGGCTCATGAGGCCCATGCAGGACCGGTAGGCGTGCTCGGGGTGGGCCCGGGTGACCAGGATCTGCTCGACGACCTGGCCGGCGGCCGGGTCGACTTTGGTGGCCCAGGCGATGATCCGCGACGGCGTCCACTCGGCGTGCGCCCGGTGCGCGGCCGGCATGTGGGCGGGGTCGGTGATGTAGCGGCGCCGGCCCCGCTCGCGGGCGTGGCTGGCCACCCGCGTGCCGCCTCGGAGGACCTCGATGGTGGTCTGGGTGGCCCGCAGGTCGAGACGCTGGCGGACCAGCTTGTAGGGGACCGAGTAGAAGTGGTGGTCGAACTCGACGTGGTAGTCGATGTTCACGGTCACCTTCTTCCAGCGGGCCACCTCGAACCGCTCGACCGGCAACGGCCGCAGGGCCGCCCGTTCCAGCTCGTCGAACAGGTCCCGGCGGCTGGCCGGCTCGCCCCGGAACGGGCGGGCGTTCAACGCCGCCACCTGCTCACCGATGGCCGCGTTGAGCTCGGCCAGGCCGATGAGACGCCGGTTGCGGAGCGGGGCCAGCACCCATCGTTCCACCGACAGCACCCCGGCCTCGACCGCCCCCTTGTCGCGGGGCCGGGCCACCCTGGTCGGGAGGACGACCGTGTCGTAGTGGCGGGCCAGCTCCAAGTAGGTGGGGTTGAGCTCGGGGTCGAACCAGCACGCCTTGGTCACCGCCGCCTTCAAGTTGTCGGGCACGACCGCCTCGGTCACGCCCCCGTAGGCGGACCACGCGTTGACGTGGGCGCCCACCCACGACTCGATGTTTTGGCTGCGAGTCGCCTCCGCGTAGAGCAGACCGGAGCAGCCGAGCACGGCCACGAACACCTCGCACCCCACAACCTCGCCGGTGGCGCCGTCGACGTAGAAGGCCTTGTCGCCGGAGAAGTCGACGAACATGCGCTCGCCGGCCGCGTAGGACAGGCGCATGACCACGTCCTGGCCGCCCAGCCACTGCTTGTAGTGCTGGCAGAACTGCGAGTACCCCCACCCGTCGGGATGGTCCTCACGCCACTCCAGCCACAGCAGCTGCAACGTGACGTGCCGGCCCCGCTTCATCTCCCGGTGCACCTCCCTCCACTCCGGCACCGGCCGCCGCGCCGCCAGCTCCGCCGTGGGCGGCGGGAACAGCAACACGTCGAGCGCCGCCTCGTCCATGCCCGCGGGCAGCGGCCACGACACGCCCGCCGCCTTGGCCCGGGCCAGGTACTCGTGCACCGTCGACGCAGACACGCCGACACTCGCGGCGATCGGCCGCTCCGCCTGCCCCGCGGCTCGCAGCCGCAGAATCTCACTGATCTTTCGCATCGGTAGCTTCTTCCTGGGCACTTCGGTCCTCCTCGCTTGACAACCATCAGAAGTCGTCAGTTGAGAAGGACCGGGTGCCCGTCAGGTGGACCCGATGCACCACCACCCAGCCACACGGCGAGGCCGCTCGAACAGGCCGAAACGCCTGCTCGGCAACCACCGGAACCGGTGCTCGATTACCGCCGGAACGCGTGCTCGAAAAGAACCGGAATCAGTGCTCGATTACGGCCGGACTACGCAACCAGGCCGATCTGGCCGCCGTCACCCGGCTCCTCCCGCCCCATGACGGGCCGTGGATGGTCGACGAGCTGGTCGGCCCGGTCCTGCGCACCGCGTTCGCCGCCTTCGCCGCCGATCATGCCCCGGCGTCGGTGGCCCGGGCCCGGTCGACCTGGACAGCCCTGTTCGACCTGCTGGTCGCCGACGACCAGCTCGACGGGAGCCCGATGGCGGCTGTGCCCCGGCCC
>JALZNY010000066.1 GCA_030857525.1 Actinomycetota bacterium | reverse complement strand
TCACCTTCATCGACACCCCGGGCCACGAGGCGTTCACCGCCATGCGGGCCCGCGGCGCTGAAGCCACCGACATCGTCGTGCTGGTGGTGGCCGCCGACGACGGCGTGATGCCCACCACCGTGGAAGCTTTGGCTCACGCCAAGGCGGCCGAGGTTCCCATCGTGGTCGCCATCAACAAGGTCGACCGCGAGAATGCCGACCCCGACCGGGTCCGTCAGCAGCTCTCCGAGCACGGGCTGGTCCCCGAAGCATGGGGGGGCGACACCGTGATGGTCGAGATCTCGGCCCTGCAGAACCTGGGCATCGATGATCTGCTCGACAACCTGCTGGTCGTGGCCGAGCTGGAGGACCTCAACGCCAACCCCGAGGGGCGGGCCTACGGCGTGGTCCTCGAGGCCCAGCTCGACATCGGCCGTGGTCCGGTGGCCACCGTCCTCGTGCAGCGGGGCCTGTTGCGGGTGGGCGACCCGATGGTGGCCGGCCCCGCCTGGGGCCGGGTGCGGGCGCTGATCGACGATCGGGGTGACCAGGTCAAAGAAGCTGGTCCCAGTGTGCCCGTGCAGGTGCTCGGCCTGTCCGAGGTGGCCGAAGCCGGCGACGACTTCGTCGTCGCCCCCGACGACCGCACCGCCCGTCGGGTGGGCGAGACCCGAGGTCAGTACGCCCGCATCAAGAACATCGCCGCGGACTCCTCGGCCATCACCACCGGGGTCAAGCTCGAGGACATCTTCGAGCAGATCCAAAAGGGCGAGGCGGCCACGCTGAACCTCGTGCTCAAGGCCGACGTCAACGGGTCGCTCGAGGCCCTCACCGACTCGCTGCGCAAGCTCGAGCGCGAGGAGGTCAGGATCGTCTTCGTCCACCGGGCCGTTGGTGGCATCTCCGAGAACGACGTACAGCTGGCGGCCACGACCGGCGCCACCATCATCGGCTTCAACGTCAGGCCCGACCGCAAGTCGCGCGACCTGGCCGACACCGAGAACGTCGAGATCAGGACCTACGAGATCATCTACCAGGTCCTCGAGGACATCGGCAACGCCCTCGTGGGGCTGCTCGCTCCCGAGTACGAGGAGGTCGTCACCGGCGAGGCCGAGGTCCGGGAGGTCTTCCGGGTGCCTCGGGTGGGGGCGGTGGCGGGCTGCTACGTGCGCAGCGGCGTCATCACCCGCAATGCCGGGGTGCGCTTCCTGCGAGAGGGCACCATCATCTGGAAGGGGACGGTCAACTCACTGCGCCGCTTCAAGGACGACGTGCGCGAGGTGGCCGCCGGATTCGAGTGCGGCATCGGCTTGTCGGACTTCCAGGACCTCAAGCCGGGCGACATCATCGAAACCTTCCAACAGAGGGAGATCCCTCGGACCTGATCTCCCCTTCCCGCCGTCTTGTCCGGCCAGCGGGTCCTGTCACCGAGCGGGACCCCTCCCAAGGGCTCTCGCTTGCGCTCGGCCCTTGGGCCCCTCCCCTCGGTGCCACCCGCTGGCCTCCCGGGCGGGTGGGTACCCGACAGGCCCACTCCCGTTGGAGACGCTGAAAAGCGTGTTGCGCATCCGGGTACGTTTGGGCTGTGCATGCGGCTGCTGTGGAGTTTGATCTGCATATCCCTGAGGCTCGGTCGCTCAAGGCGAAGCGGTCGGTGGTGAAGCCGATTGTGGAGGGGTTGCAGCGGCGGTATCGGGTGGCGGCTGCTGAGGTGGGGTATTTGGAGCAGTGGCAGCGGACCTCTGTTGGGGTGGCGGCGGTGGCTGCTACGGCCGGGCATGTGGGCGACATCCTCGATGAGGTGGAGCGCTTCGTGTGGTCCCATCCTGAGATCCAGGTCCTGTCCTGCTCCCGGAGTTGGCTCGATGGCGAGGAGTAGGCGTCCGCCGCGGCGGCCTCCGCCGGATCCTGGCCGCTACCCGCGGGTGGCTCGGGTCAACGAGCTGTGCCGGGAGATCGTGGCCGAGGAGCTGGAGCGCATCGACGACGATCGTCTGGTGATGGTCACCATCACCCACGTCGAGGTCGACCGTGATCTGCAACACGCCAAGGTGGAGTTCTCCCGGCTGGGCCAGGAGGAGGACTCTGCCGCCGAGGCCCTGGCCGAGCATCGCGTCCGACTCCAGTCCGCCATCGCCCGCCAGGCCCGCCTCCGGCGCACGCCCGAACTGAGCTTCCGGCTCGACGAAGCCATCCGCACCGGGGCCCGCATCGAGGCCTTGCTCCGGGAGCAGTCCGCGTCTCGTCCCCCCGACGCCGGCGATCCGGAGGTATGAGCACCGACAACCCACCCGACGGGGTGTGCGTGGTCGACAAGCCACCGGGCCTCACCTCGCATGACGTGGTGGCCCAGTTGCGGCGCCACCTCGGCACCCGTCGGGTCGGCCACGCCGGCACGCTCGACCCCGACGCCACGGGCGTCCTGGTCCTCGGGGTGGGTCGGGCCACCCGTCTGCTGCGCTACGTGAGCGACCTGGCCAAGTCGTACCGGGGCGAGGTGGTGCTGGGGGTGGAGACCGACACCCTCGACGCCTCGGGCCGGGTGGTGGCCACCCACGAGATGGGTGGCGTGACCCTGGCCGAGGTCCGGGCCGCCGCGGCCAACCTGGTCGGAGACCTCCAGCAGGTGCCGCCCATGGTGTCGGCGGTGCGGGTGGGCGGCCGCCGCCTGCACGAGCTGGCCCGGGCCGGCCTGCAGGTGGAGCGGGCGCCCCGTCCGGTGACGGTCTACCGCTTCGACGTCTACGGCCTCACCGAGGCGACACCCCCGGTGGTGGAGGTCGAGGTCGACTGCTCCTCGGGGACCTACGTCCGGGTCCTGGCCGCCGATCTGGGCCGGGCCCTGGGCGGGGGAGCGCACCTGCGAGACCTCCGGCGCACCGCCGTGGGATCCCACACCCTGGCCCAGGCCCGGCCCGCCGATGCCGTCGAGCTGTTGCCCAACCTGGCCGCCGTGGCCCACCTGGAGCGGGTGGCCGTCGACGACGAGGTAGCCGCTTTGGTCACCAGGGGGACCCGGCTGGTGCGCACCGGGCAGGCGGCCAGCTTCGTCGGTGATGGTCCCTGGGCGGTGACGGCGGCCAGCACCGGTGAGCTCCTCGCCGTGTACGAGGCCAAGGGGGAGCGGGCCCACCCGGCGGTGGTCCTGCCGCCCGGGTAGCGTCGCTCCGTGCAGGTCATCCGGGCCGACGACGCCTCGCAGGCCGGCCTTGAGGCGGTGGCCGTCACCATCGGGTTCTTCGACGGCGTGCACCTGGGTCACCAGGCCCTCATCGGCGCTACCCGTCGACGGGCCCGCGAGCTGGGGGTCGCCACCGCGGCGGTGACCTTCGATCGGCACCCGGCCGCCGTGGTTCGGCCCGACTCGGCCCCGCTGCTCCTGACCGACCTCGACCAGCGTCTGGAGCGCCTGGCCGCCGTAGGCGTCGATGTCACCCTGGTGCTGGACTTCGACGAGGCCCGGGCCAAGGAGGACGCCGAGGACTTCGTGACCGAGGTCCTGGTGGAGCGCCTATCGACCCGGGCCGTGGTGGTGGGCGCCGACTTCCACTTCGGCCACCAGCGTCGGGGCGACCTGGCGCTGCTGCGGTCACTGGGCGAGGAGTACGCCTTCACCGTGCACGGGATCGAGCTGGCCGCCACCAGCGGCGGAGCCGCCCCCGTCTCCTCCACCGCCATCCGCCGGGCGCTGGCCGAGGGCGACCTGGCCGGGGCCAACGCCATGCTGGGCCGGCTGCACGAGGTCCGAGGCGTGGTCGAGCGGGGCGACGGGCGGGGGAGCGCCGAGCTGGGGTATCCCACCGCCAACGTGGCCGTCCCGCCCGAGATCCAGCTGCCGTCGGCGGGGATCTACGCCGGGTGGTACGTGCGCCCGACCGGGGAGTCCCTGCCCGCCGCCATCTCGTTCGGGTGGCGTCCCACCTTCGCCCACGCCACCGAGCGGTTGCTGCTGGAGGCCCACGTGCTCGACTTCCACGGCGATCTCTACGGGGAGCAGGCCGGCGTCCGCTTCGCGGCCCGCCTGCGCGACGAGGAGCGCTTCGACTCAGTCGAGGCCCTGGTCACCCAGATGCAACGAGACGTGGCCGCCAGCCGCCGCGTGCTCGGCATCTGACCCCGAGCCCTGCCCGGCACCGGAGTTGCGTGGCTCGCCTGCTAACCTGGACGCGGTTCGGTATCCGCCGGACCACGTGTCACAGTGTCACTCCAGCGAGGACTTCGGCCAACCCCCACCATGTCCACGAACACCATGCCCGAGAAGGCCACCACCATCGGGGCCCACCAGCTCCACGAGGGCGACACGGGTTCGCCCGAGGTGCAGATAGCGCTGCTCACGGAGCGCATCAACCACCTCAATGAGCACCTCAAGGAGCACAAGAAGGATCACCACAGCCGGCGGGGCCTGCTGAAGCTCGTCGGACGGCGCAAGCGCCTCCAGGCGTACCTGCGTACCAACGACGTCGACCGCTACCGGGCCATCAACGTCCGGCTCGGCCTCCGCCGCTGAACCCCTGACGAGCAGCCCTGGGCTGCTCGTCTCGGCTTTTCGACCACGTCGCTTCCCCGACAACGTCGCTATTCGACAACATCGACTGGCGGCCGGCAGTGGTCAGCTGCCAGTCGCCGGGTCCTCGGTTCCCGGGTGCCCGACGACTGGGAACTGGCCTGCCGCCGCCCTCATAGAGAGGCACCACATGGCAGACGCCACCTCCGTATCCCGGCCCATCTCGGGCACCGACAAGACCCTCACCCTCCAGACCGGCAAGCTCGCCCTGCAGTCGCAGGGGGCAGTCGTGGCCAGCATCGGTGACACCACCGTGCTGGTGACCGCCAACGCGGCCAAGGGCGTGCGGGAGGGGATCGACTTCTTTCCCCTCACCGTCGACGTCGAGGAGCGCATGTACGCCGCCGGCAAGATCCCCGGCTCCTTCTTCCGCCGGGAGGGCCGGCCGGGTGAGAGCGCGGTCCTGACCTGCCGACTCATCGACCGGCCCCTGCGCCCCAGCTTCGCCGACGGCTACCGCAACGAGACCCAGGTCGTGGTCACCGTGATGGGTGCCGACCAGGAGAACCCGCACGACGTGCTGGCCATCAACGGTGCATCGGCCGCCCTGATGATCTCGGGCATACCCTTTGACGGGCCCATCGGCGCCGTGCGCATCGCCTACGGCACTGACGGTGCCTGGCACCCGCACCCCACCTACCAGGACGGCGACGAGAGCACCTTCGAGCTGGTGGTGGCCGGACGACGTGGCGGCGACGCCGGCGACGACATCGCCATCATGATGGTCGAGGCCGGTGGTACCGAGGGAGCTGCCCGCTTCTACGAGGAGGGAGCGCCCCTGGTGACCGAGGAGGTCATCGCCGAGGGTCTCGAGGCGTGCAAGGAGTGGATCCGCGACTCCATCGAGCTCCAGGACGAGTTGGTGGCCGCGGCCGGCGTGCATGCGCCCGTCGCCTACGAGCCCCAACTCGATTACGGCGCCGACGTGTTCGAGCGGGTCGAGGCCGTGGGCACCGAGCCGCTGACCCCGGCGTTGAGCATCACCGCCAAGGCCGAGCGCAACGCCGCGACCGACGACGCCGCCGCGGCCATCGCCGCCGAGCTGGCCGCCGAGCTTCCCGGGCGCGAGCGCGAGATCAAGGCCGCGGTCAAGGCCCTGACCAAGAAGCTCATCCGTCGCCGGGTCAGCGATGACGGCGTGCGCATCGACGGTCGTGGTCCTCGAGACCTCCGGCCCGTCTCGGCCGAGGTCGGCCTGTTGCCCACGGCGCACGGCTCGGCGCTGTTCCAGCGGGGCGAGACCCAGGTGCTCAACGTCCTGACGCTGGGCATGCCCCGCATGGACCAGCTCCTCGACACCGTCGGCATCGACGACAAGAAGCGCTACATGCACCACTACAACATGCCGCCCTCGGCCAACGGCGAGACCGGACGGGTGGGCAGCCCCAAGCGCCGGGAGATCGGCCACGGCCTCCTGGCCGAGCGGGCCCTCCTGCCGGTCGTGCCCTCCAAGGCGGAGTGGCCCTACGCCCTGCGCCTGGTCTCGGAGGTCCTGGCCTCCAACGGCTCCACCTCGATGGCATCGGTGTGCGGTAGCTCGCTGTCATTGATGGACGGTGGCGTGCCCGTCACCGAGCCCGTGGCCGGCATCGCCATGGGGCTGATCTACCACGAGGGCACCTACACGACCCTCACCGACATCCTGGGCGCCGAGGACGCCTTCGGCGACATGGACTTCAAGGTGGCGGGTACGGCAGGCTACGTCACCGCCCTGCAGCTCGACACCAAGATCGAAGGCCTTCCCGCCGACGTGTTGGGCGCCGCCCTCCAGCAGGCCAAGGAGGCCCGCCTGGAGATCCTCGAGGTCATGAACGCCGCCATCGGCGAGCCTCGCGACGACGTGGCCCCTCGTGCCCCCAAGATCACCAGCTTCCAGATCCCTATCGACAAGATCGGCGAGATCATCGGTCCCAAGGGCAAGGTCATCAACGCCATGCAGCAGGAGACCGGGGCCGACATCGCCGTCGATGACGACGGCATGGTGGGGACCGTCACCATCGGCTCGACCGATGGCGCCGCCGTCACCGAGGCCCGCCGTCGCATCGAGCTGCTGCTCGACCCGCCGGCGGCCGAGGTGGGTGCGGTCTACCAGGGCCGGGTGGTCAACATCACCAAGTTCGGCGCCTTCGTCAACATCCTTCCGGGCCGCGACGGCCTGGTCCACATCTCCAAGCTGGGGGGCGGACGTCGCATCGACCGGGTCGAGGACGTGGTCAGCCTGGGTGATCCCATCGAGGTCCGGGTCGAGGACATCGATCCCCAGGGCAAGGTCTCGCTGACGCCGGTGGGCGCCGACGACGACGGCCCGAGTGCCGACGGTGGCGGAAGTGGCGGCGGCGGCGAGTCCCGTCGTCCCGCCCCCCGGGAGCGTTCGTCGGGCGGCGGCGACGAAGGCCGCGAGCGCCGAGGCGGTCGGGACGACCGGGGCCGAGGCAGCGACCGGGGCGACCGTGGCCGCGGGGGTGACCGCGACGGGCGCAGCGAGCGAGGTGAGTCGGCTGGTCGGAGCGACCGCCCGGGTCGGGGC
>JALZNY010000065.1 GCA_030857525.1 Actinomycetota bacterium | reverse complement strand
GGTCAGAACGGGGAGGGAGGGCGGCGTTGAGGTTGCCCGAGCGCAGGCCCTCGAGGTCGAGGGTGACGTAGCGGTAGCCGGCCGCCTTCACGGCCGCCACCACCTCGGCTCGGCGGGCCAGGGCCGGGGCCAGGTCGTCGAGCGCCAGTTCCACCCGGGCCAGGTCGCCGTAGTGGCGCACCCGGAGTTGGCGGAAGCCGAGCCGGCGCAGGGCCGATTCGGCCGCGGCTACCTCAGCCAGCACGCCCAGCGTCACCGGCGTGCCGTAGGGCACCCGAGAGGCCAGGCAGGCCGCGGCCGGCTTGTCCCAGGTGCGCAGGCCGAGCGCCCGGGAGGCCGACCGCAGCTCGGCCTTGGTGAACCCGGCATCGACCAGAGGGAAGATCGCGCCCCGAGCCGCCGCCGTCGCCTGTCCCGGCCGGTGGTCGCCCAGGTCGTCGACGTTGACCCCGAGCACCACCGTGGCATCCTCGGCCGCCGCCAACGGCTCGAGCACGTCCATGAGCGCCGACTTGCAGTGGGCGCAGCGCTGCCCGTCGTTGCGGGTGTAGGCGGGATCGGACAGCTCGTCGGTTGTCACCGGTCGCCAGCGCAGGCCCCACTCGGTGGCCAGGGCGGCGCAGTCGTGCTCCTCCTCGGGAGCCAAAGACGGGGACACCGCCGTCACCGCCAGGACGGCACCGGGGCCCAGCGTGTCGTGCGCCACCCAGGCCAAGAAGGCGGAGTCGGCCCCCCCGCTGAAGGCGACCACCACCCGCTCGAGGTGGCGCAGCCGGCGGCGGAGGTCGTCGAGGCGATCCTCGAGGCGATCCTCGAGGCGATCCTCAATGCCGGACAAGCCGTTCATCACGACGACAGTCTGCCTGTTCGGCGTCGCTCGGAGCCTGCGGAGATACGAGCCCTGTTCGCGGCCGACCGCACGACGTAAAGTACCGGCCACCCTCGGCGACGTAGCCGGGGGAGGACAAGGAGACGACCATGCCCCAACGACGGCCCCGGTGGCAGGCGCTGGCCCTGCTCGCTGCCTTTTCCCTCATCGCCAGCGCATGCGGCGACGATGGCGGCGACGCCGCTCCGGTAGACGATCCCGATCCGACCGAGCCGACCGACGCTGCTCCCGCCCCCGAGAACCAAGGTGACGGCACCTTGAAGATCGGGACGCTGCTGCCCGAGACGGGCACGCTGGCCGCCCTCGGACCACCCGAGGCCGCCGCCGTGCAACTGGCCATCCAGGACATCAACGAGTCCGGAGGGGTCCTCGGCAACCCGGTGGAGGTGACCGGCGGCGACTCCGGTGACACCTCTACCAACATCGCCAACCAGACCGTCGACCGACTGCTCAGCCAGAACGTCGACGTCATCATCGGGGCGGCGTCGTCGGGGGTTTCCTTCACGGTCATCGACAAGATCACCGGTGCCGGCGTGGTGCAGTTCTCCCCGGCCAACACCTCCCCCGACTTCACCGACTACGAGGACGACGGGCTGTACTTCCGCACGGCACCTTCCGATGTCCTCCAGGGCCGGATCCTGGGCGAGCAGGTTATCGAGGAGGGCAACGCCACGGTGGGCATCATCGCCCTCCAGGACCCCTACGGCGAGGGTCTGGCCGAGAACGTGGCCTCGACCATCGAGGCGTCCGGTGGCGAGGTCGTGGCCACCGAGATCTATGACCCCCAGGCCCAGAACTTCGACGCCGAGATCCAGTCGCTGGTGTCGGCCGACCCTGACGCCATCGTGGTCATCGGCTTCGTGGAGTCGGGTCGCATCATCTCCACCATGATCGAACAGGGCATCGGCCCCGACACCAAGAACGTCTACACCGTCGACGGCAACACCACCAACACGCTGGGTGAAGGGCTCGAGCCCGGCACCCTGGAGGGGATCTCGGGCACCATCCCAGGAGCGGAGACGACCGAGGACTTCCGCCAGCGACTGCTCGAGGTCGACCCCGAGCTAAGCGACTTCATCTACGGCGGCGAGGCCTACGACGCGGTGGTGGTCACGGCCCTGGCCGCCGAGGTGGCCGGCAGCGACGCCGGACGTGCGATCGCCGACGTGATGGCCGACGTCACCCGCGACGGCGAGAAGTGCACCACCTTCGCCGACTGCAAGTCACTGGTCGAGGCCGGCACCGACATCGACTACGACGGCTTCAGCGGCCCCATCGAGCTCAGCGACGCCGGCGACCCCACCGAAGCCAGCATCGGCATCTACACCTTCGGCCCCGACAACCAACTAACCGACGAAGTCATCTACCGCTCCGGCACCCTGTAAAGCAAGCAAAACGCAAAGGAGGCCCGGCCAACAGGCCGGGCCTCCAGCGCGTACCAGCCATCGTTTCAGCAGGGAGAGCAAAGGGAAGCGCCAGGGCCACCGGAGCTGGCCGAGCAGATGCGAGGCCGTGCCGGCGGGTGGCGCCGAGGGGAGGGGCCCGCCCGCCCGAGCGCCAGCGAGGCGCGGGTGGGAGGGGTCCCGCTCGGTGACAGGACCCGTTCAGCGGGGAAAATAGAGAAGGTCAGGCGCGGAGAGGATCCACCGCCTCAGCATCAATCGAATACCGCTCGATGGCGTCCGTCACCGCCGACTCCTTGACCTGCCCCTCGCTCGCCAGCGCCGCAAGGGTCGCCACCACCACGTGTCCCGCATCAGTCTCGAAGTGCCGTCGCAGCGCTTCCCGGGTATCGCTGCGCCCGAAGCCATCCGTACCGAGAGGCACGAACGTGCCCGGGACCCAGCGGGCCACCTGGTCGGGCACGGCCTTGATGTAGTCGGTGACCGCGACGTAGGGCCCTTCAGCCTCGGAGAGGGTCTCGGTCACCCAGGGCGTGCGGGGTGACTGCGACGGGTGCAGGCGGTTCCAGCGCTCGGTGGCCAGGGCCTCCTCACGCAGCCCCTTGTAGGAGGTGGCCGACCACAGCTCGGCGCCCACGTCGTAGTGCTCGGCCAGCTCGGCGCGGGCCTCCCGGGCGGCCAGGCACGCCGTCCCCGAGAACAGGATGGTGGCCCGTACCGAAGGCTCGGGAGGTGCTCCGAGAAAGCGGTACAGGCCCCGCAGGATGCCGGCCTCGGCCCCCTCGGGCATCTCGGGCATGGGGTAGTTCTCGTTGTAGAGGGTGAGGTAGTAGAAGACGTCGTCGCCTTCGACGTACATGCGCCGGCACCCATCGGCGATGATCACGGCCAGCTCGTAGGCGAAGGCGGGGTCGTACACCGCGCAGTTGGGCACCACCGAGAACAGCAGCGGACTGTGGCCGTCCTCGTGCTGGAGGCCCTCGCCGTTGAGCGTGGTGCGCCCAGCCGTCCCGCCGAGCAGGAAGCCCCTTCCCCGCTGGTCGGCAAAGGCCCAGATGAGGTCGCCCGTCCGCTGGTAGCCGAACATGGAGTAGAAGATGTAGAAGGGCAGCATGGTCACGCCGTGGGTGGCATAAGCCGTGCCCGCGGCGGTGAGGCTGGCCATGGAGCCGGCCTCGGTGATGCCCTCCTCGAGGATCTGGCCCGACTTGGACTCCCGGTAGGTGAGCAGCAGGTCGGCGTCGACCGGCTCGTACTGCTGGCCGAGCGCGGCGTAGATGCCGATCTCGCGGAACAGCGAGTCGAGGCCGAAGGTGCGGGCCTCGTCGGGGATGATGGGCACCACCCGGCGTCCCACCTGCTCGTCGCGCACCAGGTTGCGCAGCATGCGGGCGAAGACCATCGTCGTCGACGCGGCCGCGTTGCCTGATCCCTGTCGGAACTCGGCGAACACCTTGGCGTCGTCGATGGCGTTGCTCTGGCGCGACCGCCGCACCACCCGCTTGGGAAGGGAGCCGTCGAGGGCGTGGCGGCGCTCCATCATGTACTCGTACTCGGCAGACCCGGGCGGCGGTCGGTAGTAGGGGGGGTTGCCCGACTCCAGGGCCTCGTCGGGGATCTCGTCCTGCATGTGGAGGCGGTCGCGGAAGCCCTTGATGGCCGGGCCCAGCATCTTCTTGATCTGGTGGGTGGAGTTGCGACCCTCTACGTCGGGCCCGAGCGTCCAGCCCTTGATGGTCTTGGCCAGGATGACGGTGGGCGAACCCTCGTGCTCGACAGCAGCCTTGTAGGCGGCGTAGAGCTTGTGGTAGTCGTGCCCGCCCCGGGGCAGGGTGCGCAACTCGTCGTCGGAGAGGTGGTCGACCATGCGGCGCAGGCGGGGGTCGGGGCCGAAGAAGTGCTCACGGATGTAGGCCCCGGATTCCACCGAGTACTTTTGGAACTGGCCATCGATGGTGGTGTTCATCTTGTTGAGGAGAACGCCGTCGGTGTCACGAGCCAACAGCTCGTCCCAGCGGCTGCCCCAGACCACCTTGATGACGTTCCACCCCGCACCGCGGAACACCGCCTCCAGCTCCTGGATGATCTTGCCGTTGCCCCGCACCGGTCCGTCGAGGCGCTGCAGGTTGCAGTTCACGACGAAGATGAGGTTGTCGAGCTGCTCGCGCGAGGCGATCGACAGCGCTCCCAGTGTCTCGGGCTCGTCGCACTCGCCGTCACCCACGAAGCACCACACCTTGGAGGCGCTGGTGTCGGCGATCTCGCGGTTGCGCAGGTAACGGTTGAACCGGGCCTGGTAGATGGCGTTGATGGGGCCGATACCCATGGAGACGGTGGGGAACTCCCAGAAGTCGGGCATGAGCCGGGGGTGCGGGTAGCTGGAGAGCCCGCCGCCGCCGACCTCTTGGCGGAAGTGGTCGAGCTGGCTCTCGTCGAGGCGGCCCTCCAGGTAGGCCCGGGCGTAGAAGCCGGGGGCGGCATGTCCCTGGAAGTAGATCTGGTCACCGGCCAGGCCGCCGTCCTTGCCCCGGAAGAAGTGGTTGAAGCCGACCTCGTAGAGGGAGGCCGAAGAGGCGAAGGTGGCCAGGTGGCCGCCGATCCCCTCGGCGATCTTGTTGGCTCGCAGCACCATGACCGCCGCGTTCCAGCGCACGAAGGCCCGGATGCGACGCTCGATGTGCTCATCGCCGGGGAACCAGGCCTGCTCCTCGGCGGGGATGGTGTTGACGTAGGGGGTGGACACCGTGGCCGGGAAGCCCACCTGCAGGGCCCGGCATCGCTCCAGCAGCTTGGCCACGAGGAAGCGGGCCCGGTTCTTGCCCCGGGCGTCGACTACCGCATCGAGGCTGTCGAGCCATTCGATGGTCTCGGTCGGATCGATGTCGGGGACCTGCTGGACGAACCCGTCGAAGATCATGCCCCCATGGTGTCAGCCCTCGGGCCCGTTCGCTCCGCTCTTGTCGTGGCCCGGTGTGCCGGGGGATTCACGCAGCGCCGGTAGCGTCCCCCCGTGGCCGTCGACGTGTACACCGACGGGGCCTGTCTGGGGAACCCGGGACCGGGCGGCTGGGCGTGGGCGGTGGAGGGCGGGCGCTTCGCCAGCGGGGTGGAGAACCCCAGCACCAACCAGCGCATGGAGATCAACGCCGCTCTGGCGGCGGTGCGGGCCCTCGATGGCGCGCTGGTGGTGGTCAGCGACTCCACCTACGTCGTCAACTGCTTCCGCGACGGCTGGTGGGAGGGGTGGCTGGCCCGGGGCTGGATGAACAAGGCCCGCAAGCCGGTCGCCAACCAGGACCTGTGGAAGCCACTGGTCGAGCTCGTGCGAGAGCGAGGCGATGTCAGCTTCCGCTGGGTCAAGGGCCACTCCGGCGACCCCATGAACGACCTCGTCGACCGCCTCGCGGTCGAGGCTGCCACCACCCGGCAGGGTCGTACCGGAGAGGGCAGGCCCGAGGCGTTGGGTGCGGCTGATCTGCCCGGAAGGGTGGTGACAGGGCCCGGTCCGGCGGACCTCCCGGGGGCAGGGGGCCGGCCGCTCGACGAGGTACCGGTGGGTCATCTCGTGGCGGTCACCGGTCACCGACCCCCGGAGCTCGGAGGCTACGACCCCAACCCGGTGGCTCTGCGGGTGCGGACCAAGCTGGTGGAGATCCTGGCGGCCACGGCCGAGATCCAGGCCGACCTGGTGGTGCTCACGGGGCTGGGCCTGGGGGCCGAGCAGCTCGGGGCCGAGGCCGCGGCCGAGGCGGGAGTTCCCTATGTGGCCGTGCTGGCCTTCCCCGGCCAGGACGAGCGCTGGCCCCAGACCAGCCGTTGCCGCTACCGGGAGCTGCTGGCCGGGGCGGCCGGCCAGGTGGTGGTGGCGGCCAAGGTGCCGGCCACCAAGGGTCAGGCCGGCGTGGCCCTGGCCCGGCGCGACGCCTGGTTGGCCCGCCATGCCGACGAGGCCGTGGTGGTGTGGGACCGCCAGGAGGCCACCGTCGGGCGCCTGGCCCGCTCCTTTCAGGACGCCCTGGGCGAGACCGAGGTCTGGCTCCTCGAGCCCTGAGCGAACCAGCCGGCGGGAGCTGGTGCCAGGATGGTACCGTGGCGAGGTGGACGTGAACGTGAACGTGAAGAACCTCGAGGCCGAGGTCGTGGCCCGGTTGGCGGAGCAGGCCGCGGCCGAGGGCATGAGCCAACAGGAGTGGATCCGCCAGACGCTGCGGCGGACCTCGCGTCGGCTCTCACCGGCTGAGCTGTTGGCCCGTCGAGAGATGGTCGAGCCCATGAGCGACGAGGAGTACCAGACGATCCGCACTCGGGCTGCCAAGCGCCGAGGGGTGGCGGTGGAAGGCCTCGGTGCACGACAGCGTCGTAGTTGATGCGGGCGGACTCCTCGTGCTGGCGGGGCTGCTCGAGGGGGTTGCGCACGACGCCGACGAGATCCTCGCCCTCGACGCCACCTCGCTCCTGATCGCCGAGTACCTGGTGCTACGCCACGAGGGCGCCGGTGGTCGGGCTCGTGCTGAGTTCGCCGCCACCACACAGATCGTTCGGGAGTGGTTTCCCGTGCGGGGCGTGGCGATCGAGGCCGCGCTGGCTGCAGGTTCGTCGGAGGACGTCGACGGTAGGGCCGCCCTAGCTCTGGCGGAGTCTCTGGGCGCTCCCCTCGTCACCAAGAACGACGAGCTCCGAAGTGACCTGGTCGCCGTGCTTCGCTGCTGAGGTGCCTGGCTACTTTTGGTCCATACCGCCGGGACCGTTGGAGAAGGACACCTGCCAGGACTTCGTCCTGCCGTG
>JALZNY010000392.1 GCA_030857525.1 Actinomycetota bacterium | reverse complement strand
GTCCTGTTGTTCATGCTGGCGTCGTGCGCAGCACCGGCGGGCTTCGACACAGCCACACGGGACGACTCTGCCTTCAACGCGTCGTTCCGCCACGAGTTCCGCGACGTCGACGGCGTCCGGATGCACCTCGTCTCCGGTGGCACCGGCCCCGTCCTCGTGCTGGTGCACGGTTGGCCCGAGACCTGGTGGGGGTGGCGCAAGGTGATGCCGATGCTGGCGAAGCGCTACCAGGTGATCGCCGTCGACCTGCCGGGACTGGGCGATTCCCAAGGTCAACCGGCGAGCTACGACAAATCGACCCTCGCCACCTACCTCCACAGACTGATCGCCGGAGAGCTGGGCCACGAGCGCATCTTCCTGGCCGGGCACGATTGGGGCGGCGCCGTCGCCTTCCAGTACGCCGACCAGTACCCCGACGAGGTCGTCCGCCTCGCCGTCCTCGAGCTGCTGCTGCCGGGCTTCCGCCCCGACGAGCTCTTCGACGACGATCCGACCGAGGAGTCGTTCCACTTCGCCTTCCACATGGCGCCACGGTTCCCGGAGCTGCTGGTGGGCGGTCGGGAGCGGGAGTACCTCGACGCCTTCTTCGAAGTGTCGTCGGTGCGAGAGGGTGCGGTCACCGGCGCCGACGTGGACGAGTTCGCCCGCACCTACGCCGAGCCGGACAAGCTGCGCGCTGGCTTCGAGCTCTACCGGTCGCTGCGAACCGACGCCGAAGACAACCTCGCCTCGGTGCGGCGACGGCGCCTACCCATGCCGGTGCTGGCCATCGGGGGCGAAGCCGCCAGCGGGCCGGCAGTGGCTCGGTCGCTGCGCCCGGCGACCGACGACCTCACTGACGTCGTCATGGCCGGCGCCGGCCACTGGCTGATCCACGAACAGCCTGACCAAGTCGCGGCCGAGCTCATCCAGTTCTTCACTGCTGGCTGACCGCGTGGCGCCAGGGTTCCCCACGTGCGTCGTCAACGAGCAGACCGGGCCTCCCCTGCGCTCCTGCGCGCGGTGTGGGTCGGGCTACGCCTACCACCCGACCGGGCAGTCAGCCTTACGCCCAGCGTTGGATGGCCGCAGCAGCGGCACGCCGGAGGGAGGGCGGGTCAACGGCTGGAAACCGATACAGGTCTTCCTCGATGGCATCGAGCTCGGCGCTGAGTGACGTCCCGGTGACGTAGCCGCGCCGGAAGAGCTCGGCCACATCGACGAGGTCGCGCGCGTGGCCACGCTCGAGCTTTCCCAGGGCCTGGGCGGTGGGGTCGAAGTGACGTACCACCAGGCGCCCCGAGCTTGTCTCCCACGGACTGCGATCCTCCCATCCGGCTCGCACCGGGAGGAAGAGGTCGGGTGACGCCAGCTCTACGTTTAGCTCGAGCGCCTCCTTGAGAGGTGGGATCCCACGCAGCACCGAGCCGTCGTCGGGAACGACCTTGATGTCGATGTCGATGGTGGCGTCGCGCCAACCGAGGAGGACGGCAGTCGCCCCACCGGTGAGGTAGATCGTCGTGGTTTGGATGGCGGAAGGAGCGAGCCGTCGGACGAAGGCCCTGATCCGCTCCGCGGTCGCTAGACGACGCACGAGGCGGCACGCTCGAAGCTCACCAGCCGGCGCACGAGCGAGTTGTACCGACTGTGGGCGCCATCAGGATCGTCGGCCGCCAGCCGCTCGTAGAGGCGATGGTCGGCATCGGGGAGAGGCGCGGGTACGTCCAAGCCGAGTTGTCGAAGCCGGGGCTCACCGATCGACACCAAGAGCGCTTCGACGCTCTCAACTCCGTCGGCGAGGTCCCGGAGGCCGGCGCACACGAGCTCCGAACCGGGGAGGTCGAGCGGGATAGCTCGCACATCGCAAGAGGCTACCGTCACCTCCGCCGCGGGGGGTGATGACGACAGGCGGCCAATGTGAGCCAACATCGTGCGGTGGCGTTCCCCTCCATCGTCGTGCAGGGCCTCACCCACCGCTTCTCCACCCGCGACGGGCTGCTCACCGTCCTTGACGGACTCGACCTGGAGGTGGCGGCCGGCGGCTACGTCACCCTCACGGGGCCGTCCGGGGCGGGGAAGTCGACCCTGTTGTCACTGCTCGGCGGCCTCGAGCCGCCCCAGGAGGGAAGCGTGGTCGTGGACGGCCACGACCTCAGCGGGCTGTCACGGAACCAGCTGGCCACCTTCCGATCCCAGACGGTGGGCTTCGTGTTCCAACACTTCGGGCTCCTGGCCACGCTGTCGGCGGCGGAGAACGTGGAGCTGGCCTGCATGCTGGCCGGCGCAGGCCCCCGCGCTCGCCGCCGCCGGGCCGGCGAGCTCCTCGATGCCGTCGGCCTGGCCGCTCGGGCCGACCAC
>JALZNY010000391.1 GCA_030857525.1 Actinomycetota bacterium | reverse complement strand
TCGGAGCTCTCCGTGGCCCTCTCGATCAGCGAGGACGAGGCCCTGGAGCGCCTCTCGGCCGAGATCGCCTGATCTCCTTTCCGCACGTGTGGCCCTCGGGGGCGCCTCGGTAGGGTCGAGGCATGGTTTCCCTCCTCGCCGCTGTCCCGGCCGCAGAACCCGAGTCGGAGGCCGTCGTCAAATGTGCGGACCTGCAAGGTCGGTTCAGCGTCTATCTGTGTGATCTGACGGAAAGCCTCAGCTTAGGCAAAGCGATCGACCTCCTGGCCACGCCGCTCAGGATCGTCTTCATCGTCATCCTGGCCCTGTTGGCCACCCGCCTGGCCCGCAAGGCCATCAAGCGTTTCGTGCGCGGCTTCGAGCAGCCCGACGTGCAGCGCACGCTCGGCAGCATCCGCAACCGGACGCCCGCGGCGTTGTTGACCACCGGACCGGTGAACCTGCGGGGCGCGCAGCGGGCCGAGACCATCGGTGCGGTGTTGAGCAGCATCACCACCGCGGTGGTGTGGACGATCGCCATCTTCACCGTCCTGGCCGAGTTCGACATCAACCTCGGGCCCCTCATCGCCGGGGCCGGCATCGCCGGCGTGGCCCTGGGCTTCGGCGCCCAGAGCCTGGTCAAGGACTTCCTGTCGGGCATGTTCATGTTGGTCGAGGACCAGTTCGGGGTGGGCGACATCATCGACGTGGGCGACGCCTCGGGCACCGTCGAGGGCGTCAGCCTGCGCACCACCCGCCTGCGCGACGTGGAGGGCACCGTCTGGCACTTTCCCAACGGGGAGATTCGCCGGGTGGGCAACAAGTCCCAGCAGTGGTCGCGGGCGCTCATCGACTTTGAGGTGGCCTACGAGACCGACCTGGCCGTGGCCAAGGAGACCATCAAGGGGGTGGCCGACCATCTCTGGAAGGACGAGACCTGGGGAGCCACCATTCTCGAGGAGCCCGAGGTCTGGGGGGTGGAGGCGTTCGGGCCCGACGGCGTAGCCATCCGCCTGGTGGTCAAGACGACCCCCTCGTCGCAGTGGAAGGTCATGCGCGAGCTGCGCCAGCGCATGAAGGAGGCTTTCGACGCCGCCGGCATCGAAATCCCCTTCCCCCAGCGCACCGTGTGGGTCCGTCCCGAAGGGGCCACCCTGCCCGGCCCCGAGGAGGCCAATGGCCACCAGACGACCGAGCCGGCGCCTACGCCTCAGCCAGGGTGACCGCGACGCTCGACTCCGGGCCCTCCACCAGCTCCAGGTGGGCGATGCGGCCCGCCCCTTCCACGTCGTCGCCCGCGCCGGCCAGGGCGGCCAGACGATCAGGCGTGTCGGTGACGGCCACCCGGTCCACCTCGGTGCGCAGCGAGCGCTGTGCCGTGGTCTTGGACTTGCGCACCTCGCCCAGCACCTCGGCGGCGACGTCGAGGACGAGGGGGTCGCCATCCCCGGCGGCCGAGGCCAGGCAGTCGGCGAACGGCCATTCCGAGCGGTGGACGGAGTCCTCGTTCGACCACGACCACACCTCCTCGGTGACGAAGGGCAGGAAGGGGGCGAAGAGCCGCAGCAGGGTGTCGAGGGCCCACGACAGGGCCATATGGGCGGAGTCAGCACCGGGGTCGCCGGGCTCGCGGTAGGCCCGGGCCTTGACCAACTCCAGGTAATCGTCGCAGAAGCGCCAGAAGAAGCGTTCGGTGCGCTCCAGCGCCCGGGTGTACTCGTAGGCCTCCAGGGCGGCGGTGGCGTCGTCGACCACGGCGGAGAGCTGGGCCAGCATCGAGCGGTCGAGGGGGGCCACGATGGCGCGGTCGCCGGCGGCTTCGTCGGGCAGCCGGGTCAACACGAAGCGCGAGGCATTGAGGATCTTGGTGGCCAGGCGCCGGCCGACCTTCATCTGGCCGAAGTCGGTGGCGGTGTCGGTGCCCGGGCGTCCGCTGGCCGCCCAGTAGCGCACCCCGTCGGCTCCGTACTCCTCCAGCAGGGGCCGGGGCGTGACGACGTTGCCCTTGGACTTCGACATCTTCTTGCGGTCGGGGTCGAGCACCCAGCCTGAGATGGCGGCATCGGTCCAGGGCAAGCTGGCGTGCTCGAGGTGGGACCGCACCACCGTCGAGAACAGCCACGTGCGGATGATGTCCTGGCCCTGGGGGCGCAGGTCCATGGGGAAGGTGCGGGCGAACAGGTCGGGGTCCTCCTCCCAGCCGGTGGCGATCTGGGGGGTCAGCGACGAGGTGGCCCAGGTGTCCATGACGTCGGGGTCGGCCACGAAGCCGCCGGGCCGGCCCCGCTGGGCCTCGTCGTAGCCGTCGGGGGCGTCGGTGGAGGGGTCGACGGGCAGGCGGGACTCGCCCGGGACGAGGGG
>JALZNY010000064.1 GCA_030857525.1 Actinomycetota bacterium | reverse complement strand
GTCGACAGGACGAGCGAGGGTCGAGGTGGTCGTAGGGCCGGGGCCTATGGTCGCTGCCGGGCCCAGATCCTCGTCGCCTCCCGATCCGCACGCGGCCACAAGGGCCACCAGCCAGAGCGCAGAGAACCACGGAAGACTACGACGCACCGCTGTGGACCCTACACACGCCCCTTCTGACTGTCCAGGGATCGCGAGGCTGCAGCCGAGCGACTAGGGGTGGGCCGGACCTGGCGCTCCTGGCGGGCGACGTTGAGGAGGATGCCGGTGGCGGCCATGGTGACCACCAGCGACGATCCCCCGAAGGAGATGAAGGGCAGGGTCAGGCCGGTGATGGGCAGCAGGCCGAGCACCCCTCCGATGTTCACCAGGGCCTGGGCCAGGATCCAGGCGGTGATGCCGCCGGCGATGAGCATGCCGAAGCGATCGGGAGCCCGCAGGGCGGTACGCACCCCGAGCACGGCGAAGGCCACGAACATCCCGACCACCAGGACGGCCCCCACCAGACCGAGCTCCTCGCCGATGATGGCGAAGATGAAGTCGGTGTGAGCGTTGGGCAGGAAGCCGTACTTGGCCCGACTCGCCCCCAGGCCCACCCCGAGCAGCCCGCCCGAGGCGACGCCGGTGAGCGACTGGGTGATCTGGTAGCCGGTGGCGAGCGGATCCTCGGTGGGGTTCAAGAAGACCAGGAGCCGGTCGCGCCGGTACGTCTCGCGCAACGCCAGGGCCAGGATGCCGGCCGAGGCCAGCGCCAGCACTCCGCCCAACCGGGCCAGGGGGATGCCGGCCAGGAACAGCACCGACATCACGATGGCGCCCACCACGATGGCCGCACCGAGGTCGGACTGGGCCAGGATCAACCCGGTGACCACCCCGCCCACGAGCAGGACGGGTCGCAAGGTCAGGCGGCTGTCGTCGACGCGATGGGCTCGGCGGGCCAGGAGGTCGGCGCTGAAGACCAGCAGGGCGAGCTTGGCCACCTCGGAGGGCTGCAGCCGGGCCGGGCCGAGGTCGAACCAGCTCCGGGCCCCGTTCACCTCGACCCCGAGGCTCGGGTGCAGGACCGCCACCAACAGCACGGCCGTCACCACCAACAGGGGCAGGGCCAGGCGGCGCCAGCTCCGGTAGTCGACCCGCACGGTGCAGACCAGGGCGGCCGTGGCCAGCACCAGCCACGTCGCCTGGCGGATGAAGTAGCCCCAGGTCGAGCCCGATTCCTGGAGGGACTGCACCGACGAGGCCGACAGCACCATGACCAGGCCGATGATGTTGAGCACGGCCACCAGCACGGCCAGCAGGACGAAGCAGGACGGGCGGGGGCGGGCGGTTGTCGCCGAGCTTGTCATGCCGGGGCCCCGATCAGGTCGGTGACGGCGCGGGCGAAGTCGTCACCCCGCTCCCGGTAGGAGGAGTACCAGTCGAACGAGGCGCAGCCGGGCGACAGGAGCACGGCGTCGCCCGCCTTGGCGAACCTCCTGGCCACGGCCACCGCTTCATCCATCGAGGCGGCCACGGCGACGGGGACCTGGCCGGTGAAGACCCGTTCGACCTCGCCGGCGGCCTCGCCGATGGCCACGACCGCCCGGAGCCTGGCGGCCACGACCTGTAGAGCCGACAGGTCGAGACCCTTGTTGCGACCGCCGGCGATGAGCACCACCGAGGCGAAGCCGGCCACCGCGGTGAGCGCGGCGTGGGGGTCGGTGGCCTTGGAGTCGTCGTAGAACGAGACGCCTTCGCGCTCGGCCACCAGGCTGAGCCGGTGGGGCAGGCCACGGAACGAGGTGAGGGTCGACCGCACGGCGTCGAGGGAGGCTCCGGCGGCCAGAGCGGTGGCCGCCGCGGCCAGGGCGTTGGCCACGTCGTGGGGCAGCGCCCGCCACAGGGCACCGACCTCGAGCAGGGTCGACCCGTCGGGCGCCACCAGGCGGTCACCCTCGACGTGGAAGTCCCCGTGCTCGAGGCCGAACGTCACCAGGCGCGAGCGCACCGTGGCTGCCGCCGCCATCACCGCCGGGTCCTCGACGTTGGCCACCGCCACCTGGTCCGGGCCCTGGGCGGCCCACACCCGGGCCTTGGCCGACGAGTAGTGCTCCATGTCCTCGTGCCAGTCGAGGTGGTCCTCGGCCTGGTTGAGCCACGTCGCCACCGCGGGGCAGAAGCGCTCGGTGAAGGCCAGCCGGAACGACGACGCCTCCACCACGACCACGTCGAGGTCGGCGCCGGCGGCCAGGGCGTCGACCAGGGGCAGGTCGTTGTTGCCGGCCGCCACCGTCCTTCTTCCGCTGGCGGCCAGCATGCGCTCCACCAGGGTGGTCACGGTGGTCTTGCCGTTGGTGCCGGTGATGGCCACCATCGGCAACGTCGACCAGCGGGCCGCCAGCTCGAACTCGCTCCACACCGGCACCCCCCGGGCCAGCGCCATGGTGATGGCCGGGTGTACGGGAGGCACCGGGGGGCTGGGCACGACCAGATCCACCTCGCCCACCAAGCGGGCCAGCACGCCGGGGTCGGGAGCCTCGTGCGTCGTCACCTCCAGCCGCTCCAGCGATGCCGAACGAAGCCGGCTGAGCGGGCCCGGCCGGTCCTCGGCCACCGTCACCGACCAGCCTCGCTCGACAAGCCTGCGCGCCGCGGCCTCACCCGCCACGCCCAGACCCACGACCAAGGCTCGGCCCGGCTCCAGCGCCGCCCCACGACCGCCCGTCACCCGCCCGCCCCCGTCGAGAGGTAGTCGGCGTAGTAGACGCCCATGGCCAGGGCCGTGAGCATGCCGGCGAGGATCCAAAAGCGGATGATCACGGTGGTCTCGGGCCACCCCGCCAGCTCGAAGTGGTGATGGATCGGGGCCATGCGGAACACCCGGCGTCGGAGCAGTCGGTACGAACCCACCTGGACGATGACCGACAACGTCTCGACCACGAACAACCCCCCGATGATGGGCAGGAGCAGATGGGTGTTGGTGGCCAGGGCGAGGGTGGCCAGGCCGGCGCCGATGGCCAGCGAACCGGTGTCGCCCATGAAGATGCGCGCCGGGGCCGCGTTCCACCACAAGAAGCCGGCGCAGGCACCCATCATGGACGCGGCCACCAGGGCCAGGTCGAGGGGCTGGGTGTAGGTGTAGACCTCAGGGTGGCGCAAAGCCCAGAAGGCGATGATCACGAACGCCGAGAACGAGAAGGTGGACGACCCCGCGGCCAGGCCGTCGAGGCCGTCGGTGAGGTTCACCGCGTTGGTGGTGCCGAGGATGAGCAGCACCGCCCACAGCGACCACAGCACCGGACCCAGGTCGATGCCGGTGGTGTCGAGCCTGGTGAAGGACAGCTCGGTGGACAGGCCGGCCAGGCGGAGCGACAGCACGCAGTAGAGCCCGGCGACGATCAACAGCCCGGCCAGCTTGGTGCGCTTGGTCAGGCCGAGGTTGCGGGCGCGCGTCACCTTGATCCAGTCGTCGAGCAGGCCCACGAAGCCGGCGCCGGCGATGGCCATGAGGACGAGGATCCCGCCCCAGGTGAACACCGCCCCCCCTTGCAGGTGGGCGATCAGGTAGCCGAACACGGCGCCGCCC
This sequence comes from Actinomycetota bacterium, assembly GCA_030857525.1. Lineage (GTDB taxonomy): Bacteria > Actinomycetota > Acidimicrobiia > Acidimicrobiales > CADCSY01 > JADDRA01. Next base: position 3,526 of record JALZNY010000064.1, on the reverse strand, counting down.
ACGATGATGATCCCCCCCATGGTCGGGGTTCCCGTCTTGATGAAGTGCCCCTGGGGTCCGTCCTCTCGGATGGGTTGTCCGATCCCGCGGCTGCGCAGCCATCGGATGAGCGCGGGGGTCCCCACCAGCGACACCGCGAAGGCCACGCCGGCGGCCAGCAGCAGGGGGATCACGAGGCGGTACCGAGGCCCAGCGCGGTCAGCTCCTCGACGACCACGCTCCGGTCAGAGAAGGGACGGACCCGACGACCGATCATCTGGGTGGCCTCGTGACCCTTGCCGGCCACCAGGACCACGTCGCCCGGTCGGGCCCGAGACAGGGCCAGGTGGATGGCGGCCCGCCGATCGAGCTCCACCTCCACCGTCCCGGGTCCCTCGGAGCCCCCGGCCACGTCGGCGGCGATGTCGGCGGGATCCTCGGCCCTCGGGTTGTCGCTGGTGACGATGACCATGTCGGCCAGTGTCGCGGCCACCCGACCCATGAGGCCACGCTTGTCACGGTCGCGCTCGCCACCACAGCCGAAGACGACCAGGACACGGCCGCCCCCGCCACGGGCGGCCACCAGCAGCTGTTCGAGGGCGTCGGGGGTGTGGGCGTAGTCGACCACCACGTCGAAGGGCTGTCCGGCCTCCACGTGCTCGTAGCGGCCGGGGACCGGGGGCGCCGCGGCCAGGCCCTCGACGACATCACTCTCGTCGACGCCCAGGGACAGCGCCGCGGTGGCTGCGGCCAGGCCGTTGGCCAGGTTGGTCGCGCCCCCGAGGGGGACCACCAGCCGCCGGCCCCGCCACGTGCCGGTGCAGCGTTGCAAGCCAATGTCGACGTCGGTCACGTCGGATCGGGGGGAGAAGGCGCGGGTGGGCACCTGGGCCGTCTCGAGGAGGAGGCGCCCGTGGGGATCGTCGACGTTGACCACGGCACCGGCCGTCAGCTCGGGGTCGAAGAGCCGGGCCTTGACCGAGAAGTACTCCTCCATGGAGGCGTGGAAATCGAGGTGGTCCCGGCTCAGGTTGGTGAAGACGGCCAGGGTGAACGAGGTCGCCTCCACCCGCGACTGGGCCAGGGCGTGGGAGGACACCTCCATGGCCACGGCCACCGTTCCGGCGTCGGCCATGGTGGCCAGGGTGGCCTGGAGCTCGGTGGCCTCGGGGGTCGTCATGGTCCCACCGAGGGTGCCCACCAGACCGGTGGGACGTCCGGCCGCCTCCAGGATCGAGCGCAGCAGCCAGGTCGTGGTCGTCTTGCCGTTGGTGCCGGTGACCCCCACCACCTGGAGCCGCTCGGAGGGGTGACCCCAGAAGGCGGCTGCCGCTCGGGCCATCGCCCGGCGGGCGTCGGCCACGAGGATGAGCGGAGCGGCGGCGTCGACCACCCGCTCGGCCAGCAGGGCGACGGCGCCCCGGGCCACGGCCTCGGCCGCGTGGCGGCGCCCGTCGGTGCGGCGACCGGGCAGGCAGCAGAACAGGGCGCCCGGCGTGACCAATCGGGAGTCGTGCGTCACCGACGTGATCGTGACGTGCTCGAGTCCCCCGCCGGACCCATGCTCGATCACCTCGAGCCCGGCTACGTCGAGGTCGGCCACAAGCTGGTCGAGGCGTAGGGCCCTCACGGACGCCAGGCGATCGAGGGGCCCACGAGCAGCACCGAGTCAGTCTCGCGGGGTGACGATGGTCGTGGGTGGACTGGTCGGCACCGAGGCCTCGGGGAGCGGCGCCGTCGGAGGCACGCCGAGCAGCCGGAGGCCGTACTCGGCGATCTGGGAGAAGACCGGGGCGGCCACGACGCCGCCGTAGTAGGGATGGGGCTCGTCCAGCACCACGATGATCGAGAGCCGAGGGTCCTCGACCGGGGCGAACCCGGCGAACACCCCGGTGTAGGCGCCCGGCTCGTAGCCCCGTACCTCCTGGGAGGGCTTGCGGGCCGTACCCGTCTTGCCCGCCACCGTGTAGCCCTCCACCTGGGCGTTGGCGCCCGTCCCGTCGGACACCGCCGAGGCCAGCATCGAGCGCATCTGGGCCGCCGTCTCCTCGGAGACGACCCGCTCGCCCGCCGGCGTCTCGGTCGGCTTCTCCTGACCCTCGCCGTCGATGACAGAGCGCACCAGCCGGGGAGGGACCGACGTCCCGCCGTTGGCCACCGTGTTCAGGGCGCCGAGCATCTGCACGGCGTTGACGGCGACCCCCTGGCCGATGGCGATCGATCCGATCGAAGTGGACGCCCAATCCTCTACGGGGATCACCAGGCCGGCGCTCTCGCCCGGGAACCCGAGGCCGGTGCTGCGCCCGAAGCCGAAGCGACGGAGGTACTCGTCGACCCGTCGCTCGCCCAGGCGCTGGGCCAGGGTGATGGTTCCCACGTTGGACGACTGGCTCAGCACCTCGGCGACGGTCATCGCCTGGGTCGGGTGCGAGCTGCTGTCGCTGAAGCGCTTGGGACCGACCTGGAGCGAGTCGGGCACCGACAACACGTCGTCGGGCCGGGCCACACCCTCTTCGAGGATCCCCGACAAGGTGACCACCTTGCTGGCCGAGCCCGGCTCGAACACCGACGTGAGGGGGGCGTTGTTTCGGGTGGGCTGGGGCTCGGCGCCCTCGCCGTCGGACTCCACGCTGACCATGGCCAGCAGCTCCCCGGTCCGGGTGTCCATGACCACGGCCATGCCGCCGCCGGCGCCGGTGGCCACCACCTGTTCGGAGAGGGCCCGCTCGACCTCGTACTGCAGCGAGCGGTCGAGGGTGAGGACCAGGTCCTCGCCCCGGGCCGCCGGCTGCAGCCCGTGCTGGCCACCGGCGATGGTTCCCCCGTCACGGCCCTGCTCCACCAGCAGCTCCCCCGGCTCGCCCGACAGAACCTCGTCGAACTGGCGCTCGATGCCCGAAAGGCCCTGGTCGTCGACGTCGACGTCGCCGAGCACCGACACGGCCAGGTCGCCGGCCGGGCGGAAGCGCCGGGGCTCGTCGCGAAGGTCGACGCCGGCAAGGTCGAGTGCCTCCACCGCAGCGGCCACCTCGTCGTCTATCTGACGGGCCAGGTAGACGAAGCGAGAGCCCTCCTGGGCCAGTCGCGAGCGCAGGTCGGCTTCAGCCAGGTCGAGCACGGGGGCCAGCGCTGCGGCCGAGGCGGCCGGGTCGTGGACGGCCAGAGGGTCGGCCCACACCGTGTGCTGGCGCACCGAGATGGCCAGCTCGTTGCCGTTGCGGTCGAAGATCGAACCTCGCGGCGCGGGGAGCTCGACGGTCCGCAGCCGCTGGGCCATCCCCCGCTCGGCGTAGGCGTCGGGGGCCACCACCTGGAGGTGGGCCAGCCGGACGGTGACGCCGGTAAAGGCCACGAGCACGGCCACCAGCAGCGCCCGACACCGACGCGGCGTAGCGCCGGGGCGCCCGACGCCAAGCCGCCCCCGCCCGGGGGGAGACGGTGGTCGGATCCGGCCGGAGGCACGGTCCCGGGCCCGAGGGGGTGCGGGGGTGCGGATCGGAGTCGCGGTCCGGGTCGGGATCCGAGTACGGGACGCGGCACCGGGCTC
>JALZNY010000063.1 GCA_030857525.1 Actinomycetota bacterium | reverse complement strand
CTGGATGCTGTGCTCGGCCGCTTCCTGATTGGTCCACGTCACGGTCGTGCCCGCCGGCACCTCGATCGAGTCGGGCATGAACATGAAGCCGTCGATTGCCACCTCGTTGCTTGCACTGGGGGCTCCGCCTGCGTCGCCGCCCGCGTCGGTCGCCGCTTCGTCGCCTCCTCCGCACGCGGCCAGGGCCAGCGCCAGGGTGAACAGGATCGGTAGCCGGCGGTACCAGGGGCGTGCGGTCGCGAACATGGAGGTGGTCCTTTCGGAGGGGGGTCGTGCAGGGGTGGTCGGACGCGACACCGGTCGGGCCCTCAAGCCCGACCGGTGTCGCTCTTGCTATTCGTACGCTGTGCTGTTCGTACTCGAGAGACGCCTCAGGCGGTGACGGACTGCTCGGCGTTGGCGAAGGTGTCGGGAACCGGGTACTCGCCCATCACGTAGTTGAGGATGGCCGCGTGCTGCATGTCGATGGGCTGGATGGTGGCGGCCAACTCCAGTGCTTCGGCGTTCTCGATGGTCGGGATGACGGCGAAGTAGGTGGAGGCGGCGGTCTCCTCCAGCAAGAGCGCCAGCTCGGCCACGCCGGTGACGTCGGTGACCGCCTCGAACATGGTCATGACCTCGCCGGCCAAGGGCTCGAGGGGCTCGGTCACCTCGGATTCCCCGAGGGTGGTGAGCAGCTCGTTCCAGGCGTCGAGATGGGCCTGGTGGTGGTCCCGGGCGGTGGTCGCGAACTCGGCCACCGCAGGCGGGTAGTCGAGCGGGGCTTCGAGCGCACTGTTGTAGGTGTTGACGGCCAGCACTTCGAGGCCGGCTGCCGTCTGGGCAATGGCCACGTCGCCGCCGCCGCCGCCGCCACCGCTCGCGGCGGTCGTGGAGGTGGTGGGGTCGCCCGTGCTGGACGGGTCCTCCTCTTCCTCGGAGCCGCAGGCGGCGGCCACGAGGGCGAGGGCGCCTACGCCACCACCGAGAAGCATCCGGCGGCGGGTGAGGGGCGAGGGGGCAAGGCGCTCGATGAAGGAGGCGTTCTCCTCCATCTGCTCATCGAAACGGTCGCTCACTGAACAGCTCCTGACTCGGCCGGAACAGCGTTCTCGGTGCTCTCGAAGGGCTGGGGGAAGGCCACGCTGCCGGCGGCAGCAGGCAGGGCGGCGATGTCGACGGGACCATCGGTGGCGGTGACGGTGATCAGCTCGGGGTTGCCGAGCAGGGCCTCGACCGCCCGCAGGGTGGCCAGGTGCTGGGCCTCCACGCCCATGATGCTGGCGAAGATCGACTTGGCTGTGTCGTCCTCGATCATCGTCACGTTGGCGATGTAGGTCTGGGTGGCGATCTGCTCCAGCATGGAGGCCAGCTCGACGATGCCGGGGTAGCTGGCGTCGCCGGAGGGCGTGGTGAGCATGGCCTCGTCGACCAGGGCCTGGCCGAGGGGGTTGGGCTGGTCCTGGCGCTCGCCGCCGAGGGTCTCGGCCTGGGCGTTGAAGGCCTCGGAGTGCGCGTCGTGCTGTTCCATCGTGGTCATGGCGAAGGCGGCCACGGTGGCGTTGGCGTCGAAGCCGGGGAGGCCGAGGGCGGCGCCGTAGGTGGCCACGGCCAGGTTCTCCAGGGACGCTGCGGTCTGGAGCATCTGGATGTCGGGCTCGGACTGAGCGCCGACCGGGCGGGCCACGATCCCCATGATGGTGGCGCCGAAGGTGCCACCGAGCAGGCCACGGGCGCTGAGCGCCCCGAGGCCCATACCGCCGTTGCGCAAGATGCGGCGGCGACCCTCGTTGAAGGCCCGGACGCGGTCGAGGTCGACGGGCTTGCCGCGTCGCGACGCCCCGATCTCGGCCAGGTCGGGCATCGTCGCCTTGACGTCACGGAGTGCGTCGGCCTGCAAGTCTTGCGACTCGACGATCAACTCCTTGAGCTGCCTGTCGTCGATCTTCAAGGTCAGTTCCCCTTTCGATGAGGTGGTTCGGCCAGGCGTGTCACAGCGACACGTTGATGATCGGAGACATCCGTCCGCTGGCTACCAGTGCAATGTTCGACGCTGGCGCGTCATCTGGATGACGATTCGTTCGACCGTCGTCCTAACCCGGGATCGGGGAAGGGTTTTCGGGGGGTGGGGGAGGCGGGGCGGTGGGGTCGAAGGTGGCGAAGTCGCTCCGGTCGAGGGGCTCGGTCGTCGATTCCCCCTGTCCGTTGGGAACCTCGCTGGTCCGGCCCTCGAAGGTGAAGAGCACCCCGGTGACCTCTGGCGTCGCGGTGGCCGTGAACACCACCTGGGCCAGGGCCAGGCGCTGGCCTTGCCCGCCGATGCTGCGCAAGTCGTCGCTGAGGTCGACGGTCACCACCCCGTCCTGGGGGCCGGCCACGCCAAGCAGGACGGTGCTGCGGGCGATGGCGCTGTTGAGGCCCCGGGCCAGCTCCTCCTCGGTCGGGCCCCGCAACAGCTCCAGGAGCCCTGCGCGCACCGATGCCGGCGGTGCCACCGTGCGTACGACCTCGGTGAGCAGCTCGGTGTCGCTGTCGACCAGGAAGATCGAGGTCGTCATCTCCACCGCCGTGGGCGTGGTCGCCACCGTCGAGGTGGTGGTGCTGGTGCCCAGCAGGCTGAACGGCACCTCGCTCCGGTCGATGGCCCGGGGCTCGGGATCGTCCTGGATGGCGCAGCCTCCCGCCAGCAGTGCCGTGATCACCACGATGGCCAGGGACCGGGGCCGGGACAGGGTCATCGGCGGACGGCGGGGACCGCGGCGGGCCCCGGATCGGGTTCGGGCGCCGGCTCCGAGCGGCTGGACACGGGGAGCTCGACCACGAAGCGGGCGCCGCCGCCGCTGCCACCATCCTTCTCCTGGTCTTCCCGCTCCTCGACCCACACCCGCCCGCCGTGGAGGGCGACGTGCTCGTGCACCAGGGCCAAGCCGAGGCCTACGCCGTCGCCCCGGCCCCGGCTGCCGGCCGCCGCCCCCCGGAAGAAGCGCTCGAAGATTCGCCCCCGGTCCCCTTCGTCGACCCCGGGCCCGGCATCTTCGACGGCGATGCACACGTGTCCAGGCCCGGCCCGGTCGATCGACACCCCGGTCGCCCCCCCGCCGTGGGACTCGGCGTTGCCCACCAGGTTGGCGATCACCCGCACCAGGCGGCGCTTGTCGGCCTGCACCACGGCGTCGACGGCGTCGGCCGCGATGGCGAGGGGGACGTCGGCGTCGGTGGCGGCGGCCACCGCGTGCATGACCAGCTCGCTGATGCGCACGTCGTCGAGCTCGAGGCGGGCGGCTCCGGCGTCGAAGCGGGAGATCTCCAGCAGGTCCTCGACCATGGCGGAGAAGCGGGTGACGTCGGCCACCAGGAGGTCGAGGGCGGCCTGGGCCCGAGGGGGCATCTCCGCCCGCCGGCGCTCCATGACCTGGATGGAGGCGGTCATGGTGGTCAGCGGAGATCGCAGCTCGTGGCTCACGTCGGAGGCGAAGCGGGCGTCGCGCTCGATGCGCTCCTGCAGCGCTTCGGCCATGTCGTTGAACGACGTCACCAGCACCCCGAGATCGGCGTCGTCGATGCGCGCCACCCGGGTGTCGAGGCGACCGCCGGCGATGGCCACGGCGGCCGCGCTGACGTGGGCCAGGGGGCGCAGCACCCGGCGGCTGACGCTCGCCCCCAGCGTGGCGCCGGCGATGGTGGTGACCAGGGCGGCGGCCAGCAGGCTGAGGCCCAGCGAGTTGAGCGTGCCCTCCAGCTCCTCGAACGAGGTCACCTCGAAGTAGGCCGAGCTCACCGCGGGCAGGGGAACGCCCACGCCGAGCTGGGTTTGGCCGTCGATGGGGAAGCGCATGCGGGCGGGCTGGCCCCCGATGACGGCGTCGCGCAGGCTCGCCGGCAGGTCCTCGAACCCCACGCCGAGGGGCGCGAACGGCACCCCCTTGCGGAGCAGGAGCGGGCTCCCGCCGCCGGTGGTCTCCAAGGAGTCCAGTGGACTGGAGACCTCGGCGCCCGAGGATCGCAGCAGGTCGCGCAGGTAGCGAGCGTTGAGGTAGGCCTGATCGGTGGCCACCGCCTCGCGCTGGCGGACCAGGTTCTCCCGCACCAGGGCGTAGGTGACCGCGGCCAGCAGGGCCGACAGCACCAGCGCCCCCATGGTGAAGGCGATGATGACCCGGGCCCGCAGGCCGAGGGGGCTCGACACGATCAGGCCTGCAGCTTGTAACCCAGCCCCCGCACGGTCACCACGTGGCGGGGCGCCGCCGGGTCGGCCTCGACCTTGGTGCGCAGCCGGCGGATGTGGACGTCGACCAGGCGGCCGTCGCCGAAGTAGTCGTAGCCCCACACCCGCTCCAGGAGCTGCTCGCGGCTGAAGACCCGCCCGGGCACCGAGGCCAGCTCGCACAGCAGCCGGAACTCGGTCTTGGTCAGGTGGATGTCGGCGCCGGCCCGACGCACCACCCCCTCGTCGGGCACGACCTCGAGGTCGCCGAAGCTGAGCTGCGCTGTCCCGGACGCGGCCGGGCGGGCCCGGCGTAGCAGGGCCCGGATGCGCGCCGACAGCTCCTTGGGCTGGAAGGGCTTGGTCACGTAGTCGTCGGCGCCTGCCTCCAGGCCGGCCACCACGTCGTGGGTGTCGGCCCGGGCGGTGACGATGAGGATGGGGACATCGCTCACCTTGCGGATCGACCGGCACACGGCGAAGCCGTCCATCCCCGGCAACATGAGGTCGATCAGCACCACGTCGGCGGGCCGCCCGGCGAAGACCTGGAGGGCGTCCTCGCCCGAGGCCGCCTCGTCGACGGTCCAGCCCTCGTCCTCGAGCCCCATGCGCACGGCCGTGCGGATGCGCTCGTCGTCCTCCACCGACAGGATGCGGGTTCCCACCAGTCGAGGATGCCTCATCTCGGGGGCACAGTGGCGCCAATCGCCCTGATCCGGCTCACTTCCGCCTTCGGGCTACCGGGCCAGAGCGATCGTCACCCAACCGTCAAGCGTCGGACACGGGCTCGACGGGTCGCCTCGCCAGGATGGGTCGATGCCCACCCACCTTGGCGTGGCCCTCGGCGTGGCGGTCGACGACGACATCGTCGTGCTCACCATCCGAGGCCACCTCGATGCCGCGGTGGGCGAGGCGGTCGGGGCCGCAGCCGAAAGTGCGCTGCACCAGGAGGCCCGGCGCCTCGACATCGATCTGCGCCAGGTGGCGTCCTTCACGGTCGAGGGGGCCGCCGCCCTGGCGGACTGTCGAATGCGGGCGGCGGGGTTGCGCGAGGGACTGCACTACCGCACGGGTCGAGGGCCGGGCCGCGACGCCCTGCTGGCGGCCTACCCCCCGGCGCCGATCGACGGCTGAGAGACTGCGCCGGTTCCACCGGCACCGGCGGCGACCAGGAGGTGGCGGAGGGGCTCGAACAGTGGTGGGGCGGCGGCCAGAGTGAGGTGGCCCGAGGGGCACCCCCCGTCGAGGTCGCCGGTGCGGGCACCCGCCTCGGCCGCGATGAGGGCGCCGGCCGCGAAGTCCCAGGGCTGGAGGCCCACCTCGTAGTACCCGTCGAGGCGACCGCAGGCGACCCAACACAGGTCGACCGAGGCGGCCCCGGCCCGGCGGATGTCGCGCACGGCGGGCAGGACCTGGGCCAGGACCGCGGCCTGGCGGACCCGCTTGTGGGACTCGTAGGAGAAGCCGGTGCCTACCAGGGCGGCGCCCAGCTCCCCTTGGTGGTTGGCGGTGATGGTCGCACCGTTGCGGGTGGCCCCTCGACCGCGCACGGCCGTAAAGGTCTCCCGGTGGGCGGGGTGGGCGACGACGCCGACCACGGCCCGTCCTTGGTGCTCCACAGCGATGGACACTGCGTAGGAAGGCAAGCCGTAGAGGTAGTTGATGGTGCCGTCGAGGGGATCGATGACCCAACGCCACCCAGTCGTCCCGTCGTCATCGTCGGTCCCCTCCTCGCCCAGCACTCCATCGCCGGGGCGTTCCCGGCGGATGGCGTCGACGATGAGGCGCTCGGACGCCCGGTCGACCTCGCTGACCAGGTCGGTGGCGCTGGTCTTGGTCGCGATGGTGCCGGGGTCACCCTGGTGCTCGAGCAGCAGGGTGGCCGCGTCGGCCGCCAGGCGCTGGGCCAGGTCCCAGACGGCATCGATCTCCGCCCCCGGCACCGTCCCGCCTGCCGGCCCCGTGCCCGTCACCTCCGACACCGTAGAGCCTGGCCGGTAGGGTCGCCGCGTGGGCGAGCTCTTTGACAAGGCGCCGGCCCGGGCCCTGGCCGTCTACGCCCACCCCGACGACCCGGAGGTCTCCTGCGGGGGCCTGCTGGCCCGCTGGGCCAAGGCCGGGACCGAGGTGCATGCGGTGGTGGCCACCCGGGGCGACAAGGGGTCGAGCGACCCGGCCACCGACGGCGACGATCTGGCTCGCCGCCGCGCCGAGGAGGTGGCGGCGGCCGCCGAGGTGCTCGGCCTGGCCGGGGTCGAGTACCTCGGCCACGACGACGGGGAGCTGGCGGCGGTGCCCGGCCTGGTACGGGAGCTCGTGGGCGTGCTGCGCCGGCTGCGACCGGACGTGGTCGTGGGGGTCGATCCCACCGCGGTGTTCTTCGGGGATGCCTACGTCAACCACGTCGACCACCGCAGCATCGGCTGGGCCACCCTCGACGCGGTGGCGCCGGCATCGTCGTCGCCGCTGTACTTCCCCGAGGAGGGACCGGCGCATCAGGTGGCCACCGTCTTGTTGTCGGGGACCCTCGAGCCCGACGTGTGGGTCGACGTGGGGCTGACACTGGAGACCAAGGTCCAAGCCATGTTCTGCCACCGCAGCCAGCTGGCCCCCGACGCCGGAGAGTGGCTGGGCGACTTCGTGCGCCAGCGGGCGGCCGACGAGGCCCGGCAGGTGGGGGTGCGCTACGCCGAGGGGTTCCGGCGCCTGCGCCTGGTGCACTGAGCTTCCTCCATTTCCCTATTTCTGGAGGATCGATGTTGCTCAGCCACCTCGATCCTCCAGAAATCCCGTCACGGGGAGATCACGGCGCCACTCGGCCATGGCCCGCAGGACCAGCACGGCCACCACGGCGACGGAGGCGGCGCTGACGGTGGCGCCCAGGAGCCCGGCCGCCCCGGAGATGGTGACGCAGCC
>JALZNY010000390.1 GCA_030857525.1 Actinomycetota bacterium | reverse complement strand
GCTCAAGTCGTCGTCTGGACCACGCTCGAGCAATCGACGCTCCGCCTCTGCCGCCCGTGTCGAGCACTCCTGCACGCGAGCCTCGAGCTGGTCGAAGGCCTCGGCCACCTGCTCGACGAACTCATCGACCTCGTCGGTCCGGTAGCCCCGCCACTGCTCGGCGAAGCGAATCTCGCGAACTCGCCCGGGGGACACTCCGAGAGCCATACCGCGATGCTAACGAACGCTCCGCTCCACGTCGGTGATGCCCGCCGCCACCGGAGCCGTACGGGACCGGTCGATCAGAAGAGCCCGCACAGGAGCGGGCCGATGAAGAGCTGCAGGGCGAAGATGACGATGATCGGGGAGAGGTCAAGGCCCATGCCCCCGAAGGCCACGGGCGGCAGGGCCCGGCGGATCGGACCCAGCACGGGCTCGGTGATGGTGTAGAGGAACGAGAACACCGAGGCCACGAATCCACCGGGAGCGATGGGGAACCAGCTCAAGAGGATCCGTCCGAAGACAGCGACGAGGTAGATGGTGGGGAGCCAACACAGCACGGTGCCTAGCATCTATGAACTCCGCTCCTGTAGGTGCCGTCGGTCCTCATCGGAGACCTGCACATCGGAGGGAATGAGCAGGTAGATCTGGGTCGCCACCCGCTCCATCTGGCCCCGGAGCCCGTAGCACAGGCCGCTGGCGAAGTCGACGAGCCGGCGGGAGAGCTCGCGTTCGACACCCTGCAGGTTCACGATCACCGGGACGCCGGCCATGTACTTGTCGGCCACCTCCTGGGCCTCGTTGAACGACGAAGGTGACATGGTGTAGGGCTTGGGGCTGGGCTGGGTCACGATGGGGCGCACCACCGCCCCCCGGGGTCGCAGCGCCGACTGCTGCGGCGGGGGTGGAGGTTCCAGGTCGCGCTCGCGCTCGCGCGGCGGCAAGGGGCGGACGGAACCGGTCGAGGCCTCCGCCACCACCGGCTCCGGGGCGTAGCGCGTTGGCGGACGCCCCTGCGGCTCGGCCGGGGCCTCGTAGTCATAGTCGTCGTACTCGTCGTCGGGTCCGAGGCCGAGATACATCATCGCCCGTCGCCACATGGTTGCCATCACGTCCTCCTAGGTTCGCCGAGGTTACTTCCGTACTCCAGCAACGGCGTGACCGGCTGCTGCAGGTGTCGGTCGAGGTCCGAACAGGGCCTCCCCCACCCGAACCATGGTCGAGCCCTCCTCCACCGCCACCTCGAGATCACCGCTCATGCCCATCGAGCGCTCGGTCAGCTCCAGCCCGTCGGCCAACTCCCGCAACCGGCGAAAGCCCGGGCGGGCACCCTCGGGAGGTCCCGCTCTACCCACCGCCATCAGCCCCGAGACCTCGAGGCCATTGCGGCGCGCCTCGACGACGAGCGCCGGCGCGTCGGCCGGCGTACACCCGCCCTTGCCCGGCTCCCCCGAGACGTTGACCTGGACCAGCACCCGCGCCGGCGCCGAGCACTGTCCGAGGCGACGGATCAACGGCATCCGGTCGACGCTCTGCCACACCTCGACCAGGGGCGCCACCCGCGCCACCTTGTTGGTCTGCACCCGCCCGACGAAGTGCCAGCGCACGGCCAGACCGACCGCCCGGGCGGCCAGCGCTTCGGCCTTGGCCGCCAGCTCCTGGGCGTAGCTCTCACCCACGTCGGCAACGCCCGCCGCCAGTGCCGCCTCGACGGCGTTGGCACCGAAGCCCTTGGTCACCGCCACCACCGTGACCGCCGCCGGGTCGCCCCCGGCTTCGGCGATGCGGTCACGCACCCGGGACAGCCGCCCGGCCACCTCGGCCACGGCCGTCACGGGACGAGGGTGGCGACGAGCGCCTGGCGGGACGAGGCGCGGTTGCGGCGAAAGGACCAGTGCTCATCCGAACAGGCGGTGCACACGTCGACGAGCTCGCAGTCGTGAACACCCGCTCGGGCCAGGCCGGCACGTACCCCCGCGGCCAGCCTCAGCGCCGGTCGACCGTCGTGGGTCCGCCCCCGCACCTCGTCGCCCAACACGCCGGCCAGCTCTTCGAGGTCATCGGCCCCGAACTCATAGCAGGAGGGCCCGATGCAGGGCCCCACCACCGCCCGCAGCCGACCGGCGCCCAGGTGGCCGAGGGCCTCGACCGCAGCGTCGATCACGCCGGCGAGCAGGCCGCGCCATCCGGCGTGGACCACACCCACGGCGCCGTCACCGAGCAGGGCGACCGGGGCGCAGTCGGCGACGGTGACGCACAGCACAGCACCGGGCGTGGCCGTGACCGCGGCATCGGCCTGGGCACCGACGTGCTCGCCTGGTCGGTCCACGACCACCACCTGATCACCGTGCACCTGGTGCAGCCAGGTCC
>JALZNY010000389.1 GCA_030857525.1 Actinomycetota bacterium | reverse complement strand
ACCCACCTCAATCCACCGCCGGGCCTGGGTCTTCATGGATCACCTCCCCTGGACCGCCCTGCACCGCCCTCCTCACGTTGACGGCGCACCCGAAGCCGGGTATCCCGGTCCCATGACCGACCCCGACGAGTCCAGCGACGAGCCCAACGACGTGCCCAGCGAGGAGCCCAGCGAGGAACCCAGCGACGGGCCCGACCCCGACGAGCCCAATGACGGGCCCGACCCCGACGAGCCCAGTGACGAGTCCAAAGACGGGCCCAAAGACGTACCCAGCGAGGAGCGCCTCGAACAGGTCCAGGAGGACATCGACCACGCCCGCAAGACCGCCGAGGACGCTGACGTCCTCATCGATCCCGACGAGCCCCGCTTCTACGAGAGCGGAGATACCGAGGAGGAAGACGACCAGACCACCGCCCCACCCGGCTGACGGTCGCCGGGTCCTAGGCGTCGCCGGTGGCTACCGTGGCGGCCATGTTGGCCGTCTACGTCTTCGCCGCCTGGACCGTGTTCGTGTGGACCACCCGGGTCCGCAACATCATCGAGGACGAAGGCTCCCGCCTCGACCTCGTGCTGGCGGCCACGCTGGCCGTCCTCGGGGTGGCCGTGGCCGTGGTCGCCTGGCGGAGACGGGAGCGGCTCGCCCCGATCCTGGCCGTGGCCGTGGTCGCCACCCTCGTCGCGTGGGCGGTGCGGACCCCGATGATCCTGCTCGACGGCGAGTTCGGGGTTGCCTTCAAGGCCGTACACACCGCCCTCGCCGCTGCCTCCGTGGCCCTGGCCCTGCTCGCCTGGCGGACGACGAGCTTCTGGCCTGCGGGGCGCTCCGGCTCTGGCCGGACGGCACCGGCGCGCTCCCTCAGGTAGCCCCCTCACCTTCTGGCTGCGACGGTGGTGGGAAAGCAGCCACTCCCGCGCCAGAACGTGCGGGGCGAGCGCGGTGTGGGCGAATTGAGGGGAGCCCGCCGCGCCCGGCCTTGTTCTCAGCGGGCCCGATCGGCGGGCAGGGCCGCCAACGCTTGGTTGACGGCGAGGATGGCAGTTCGGCGATCGATGCCCAGGCGTCGGGCCAAGGCGGCGAAGGTCTGGGCGGCGGCGTCGAGCTGATCGTCGTCGAGCTGGGCCCCGTTCGGCCGTCCGGCAGCGGCGCCCGAGGCAGGAGGCGGGGGCGGCGCGGCCACGAACGTGCCCGCTCGACCATGCTGGTGAAGGCGCCGAGGACCACGATCAGCCCGCCGGCGGCGGCCGCCACCGAGGCCGCCCGGTGGGCGTCTCGGCCGCGACCAGGTTGGGAGCGGTGTCCAGGCGGGCCCGACACCACCACCCGGCGCTGCAAGCCCCGGGACACCAGGAGTAGGCTCCGGCGGCCATGGGCCAGCCCATCACCGTCGTCGAGAAGCCCACCGCCACCGCCGCAGTGGTGCGCTTCGAGATCAACCGGAGCCTCACCGGGATGGGCCACGAGCGCTACCACAGCGCCGCCGACGCCACTGGCCACCGCCCTCCCGACGAGCTGGCTCGGCGTCTGTTCGAGCACGGCGGGGTGGAAGCCGTCCATGTGTACTCCAACATCATCACCGTCGAGCTGGCCAACGGGGCCGACGGCGCCGGGCTCCAGAAGGTCATCGAGGACCTGTTCATCTACTACCGGCCCGGGGTGCGACCCCCGAGCGACGAGGAGTTGACGGGCGCCGACCCCAGCAGCGGCTGACACCGCCTGACTTGGCTGGATTGTGGAGCTCGGCGCTGTAGAGCAGCGCGCCGGCTCCACAACATTGCGGAGCGGGCTGGCCCGGTTGGCGCAACCCTCTTGCGCTCGGGCTCGCCGAGGGCGATGATGACAGGGTTGTAATTCCACAGCGGCAATTCGGGGTAGAGCCCGGACGCCGCCAAGAGGGAGGTCGACCGTGCAGCACCGAGCCGGTGTCGACGATGGGTACGAAGACGAGCGAAGCTGGCAGCGCCTGGCCAACTGCATGGGGGTCGATCCTGACCTCTTCTTTCCCGAGCGCGGGGTGTCGACGCGCGAGGCCAAGGAGGTCTGCCGGGGTTGTGTCGTGCGCTCGGAGTGCCTCGACTACGCCTTGGCCAACGGGGAGAAGTTCGGGATCTGGGGCGGCCTGAGCGAGCGGGAGCGGCGTACGGTGCGACGGGCCCGGGCCGCCAATGGCGGTCAGGGCGGGGCCGCCTCGGCGTGAGACTCCGCCCTGTGACGGCTGGCGCGCCCGGCGCTCATCGAGCGGTTCGAGCGGCCCACCTGGCCAGGCGCGACTCGAAGGTTCGCCCGGGCGACAGATCGAGCTCGGCCCACCGCTCGGCCGGGACGCCGGCCACCACGGCCGCAGGGGCCAGTC
>JALZNY010000388.1 GCA_030857525.1 Actinomycetota bacterium | reverse complement strand
CGTCGCTCACCGCGAGCAATGGGACAACCGGGAGTTGGTGTGGGACGAGGGCGCCCGTCGACTGGAGGGAGGCAGTGCCAACAACGCCGGCATCCACGCCATCGGCGCCTCCCTCGACCTGCTGGCCTCCGCCGGCATCGGTGCCGTGTGGCGCCACGTCGACGAGCTGTGCGATCGGGCCGGTGCCGGCCTGGCCGCGGCCGGAGCGACGGTGCTGTCCGACCGGTCGGCGGCGGGACGCTCCGGCGTGCTCACCTTCACCGTCGAGGGCCACGACCCCACCGCCATGCACCGCCACCTCCTCGATCAGGGGATCGTCACCTCACCCCGTGGCGGTGGTGTCCGCCTCTCCCCCCACGGCTACAACACGGCGGAGGAGATCGATGCGCTGGTCACCGCGGTCGGTCAGCTCGACGGCGGGTCGGTCGGGGGCACGGCCCGGTAGAGCGCTCCTGCGGCCGAGGCGAAGACGATCTCGCCGTCGGCGTCCTGGCCGATGTGGGTGAGCTGAGGCACCTTGGCCTCCTCCCGGCGCACGTCGGTGGCCCCGCCCTCGGGCGTGCCCGCCAGGGTCCACAGGGTCCCGGCACAGAAATCGCCGTAGACGTAGCGCCGAGTCAGGTCGGGAAACCGGGTGCCCCCGTAGACGAACCCGCCCGTGACCGAACAGCCTTCCTCGTGGGTGTAGGTCACCACTGGGAAGACGACCTCACCCGTGCCCACCAGCTCGTGATCGGCCAGAGGCTGGTGACCCTCGTAGGCGCTCCAGCCCAGGTTCTTGGGGGGCTCGTCGACCTCGAGGCTGACCCGGTTCACCTCCTCGAAGCGGTCCTGGCCGACGTCGGCCACCCACAGCTCGGCCAAGGCCGGGTCGAAGGAGAAGCGCCACGGATTGCGCAGGCCGGTGAGGACCACCTCCCAACGGGAGGGCTCCGCCCCGCCATCAGCCTCGCCGTCGACGTCGGTGGCCACCACCTTGCCCAACAGCGACGACGGGTCCTGGGCCGTGCGCCGGGGGTCGAAGGCGCCGCCGCCGTCGCCCAGGCCCAGGTAGAGGCGGCCGTCGGGACCAAAGGCGAGCTGGCCGCCGTTGTGGTTCTCCTCGGGCTGGTCGACGAAGAGCAGCTCGCGCACCGGGTCGGGCTCGATCGACCTCCCGTCGGGACGGGCGAGGAACTCGGCCACCCGCGTGTCGCCGGCGGGGTCGGACCAATGCAGGAAGAGCCTTCGGTTGGTGGCGAAGCCAGGGTGGAAGGCGATGCCGAGCAACCCCTGCTCGGTCCCGGTGCGGACCTGTGCGCTGAGGTCGAGGGCAACGACCCGGTCCTTGCCGGAGATGCGTACCACCCGCCCGGGCTGTTCGAGCACCCACAGGGCGTCGGGGTCACCGGGCGCCGCCCCTACGAAGGTGGGACGGTCGAGCCCGGTGACGATCCGCTCGACATCGAAGAGACGATCGACGGGAACCACGGGGGAACCGGGCACCGGAGCCGCCACCGGAGGGCCGGCACCACAGCTTGCGCTTCCGACCAGCGCCACCACCAGTGACAAGGCGCCCACAGTTCGACGCAGGTTCGACAGGGTGTCCACACGGAGGACCTTAGGGCAGCCTACGACCAAGTGTTATGTTGCTGCGCGTGGTTCGGGTGGTCGCCATCGCCGTCGCCCTGGCCATCCTGTCGCTCCTCGTCGTGGACCCCGCCCCCTCCTACGACCCCTGGGCCTGGCTCACCTGGGGCGACCAGGTGCAGGCTGGCGCGCTCAGCACAGTGGACGGCCCGTCGTTCAAGCCCCTGCCCGTCGCCGTGTGCGCCCTGCTCGCTCCGCTCGGCCCCGCCGCGGTGTGGCTATGGGTCGCCCTGGCCCGGGCCGGCGCGGCCCTGGCCGTGGTGCTGGCCTACCGGACCGGTCGCCGCCTGGCTCACGACTCCTCGCTGGCGGGGATCCTCGCCGCCGTCGGGTTTGCCCTGTCCGGCGGCTACCTCGAGCTCGCTGCGTCCGGGCTGTCCGAGGGGATCCTGCTGGCTCTGGCTCTGGCCGGCGCGGAGGCGTGGCGGAGCGGGCACCCGCGCTGGGCACTGGCGTGTGGGGTGGCTGCCGGCCTGGTGCGGGTCGAGACCTGGCCGTTCCTGCTCGCCGCCGGGGTGGTGGCCTGGCGCCGGCGCCCCCAGGACCGGCCACTCCTCGTGGCCGC
Organism: Actinomycetota bacterium; assembly: GCA_030857525.1. Classification (GTDB taxonomy): domain Bacteria; phylum Actinomycetota; class Acidimicrobiia; order Acidimicrobiales; family CADCSY01; genus JADDRA01. The sequence continues at coordinate 169 of JALZNY010000388.1, read as the reverse complement.
CTTCGTCCTTATCCCTCTCGCTTGGGTCATCCCCGAGCTGGTGGGATCAGGAGAGCCACTGCGTTCCGCTACCCGGGCGCTCCAGCCCAACCCGGGCCAGCCCGGGCTGGCCGACTCCCCCACGCTGGCCTCGCTGGGAGCGGCACTGTCCCTGCCCCTGTGGCCGTTG
>JALZNY010000387.1 GCA_030857525.1 Actinomycetota bacterium | reverse complement strand
ACGGCAGTCTTCGACGGCCTGGAGATGTTCGACGAGGATGCGCCCCCATCGCCGGTGCTCTTCGATGATCAGGATGCCGACCAGCACAAGCGTCGCCGTCGCTGGCCCTGGTTGGTCCTGGTCCTGGTCCTGATCCTGGTGACCGGGACCGCGGCCGGCCTCGTGGCCTACGTGCAGGCCCAGCCGGCCACCGCTGCGGTTCCCGAGATCGGTCAGGTGCCCCAAGCCCAGGCCGAGGCCCTCCTGGCCGACGCCGGAACCCGGGCCGGCTTCGAGCGCCCCTGGGTGGTCGAGACGGACGAGGATTACAACGAGGTCGTTGCCGAGGGCCACGTCGTCCGCCAGGAGCCGCCGCCCGGGCGGGTCATCGAGGAGGGGGCGACCGTGAGGCTGCTCGTGTCGCTCGGCCCTCCCTTCCGCGACGTCCCCGAGCTGGCCGGGCTCACCCAGGAGGCGGCCGAAGAGGCGCTGGTCGGCGCGAAGCTGGCCGTGGGCGAGGTCGACTCGGCCTATAGCGAGACGGTGGAGGCCGGCCTGGTGCTGGAGTGGTCGTCCGGCGACGTCGAACGTCCTGATGAGCTGCGTCAGGGCAGCGCCGTCGACCTGGTGGTCTCCGACGGCCCCGCCCCGCGGACCGTGCCCGGACTGGCCGGCATGACCGAGGACCAGGCCGTGGCCGCCCTGGGCGAGGTGAACCTGGATGCCGAGGTGGTGTCCCGTTTCGACGATGAGGTGGACAGCGGCGTGGTGATCGGCTCCGAGCCCGGGGGTGGGGCCAGCGTGGCTAGGGGGACGACGGTGACGGTGGTCGTCTCCAAGGGGCGCGATCTGGTCACTGTCCCCGACATCTTGGGCAAGACCCTCGACCAGGTCAACAAGGCCCTCGAGGACGCCGGACTGCGGGTGGGTGATGTGGCCGGCAACGGCAAGGGCATGCCCTTCGCCACCGACCCCGACGCCGGCAGCAAGGTTGAGCGCAACACCGCGGTCGACATCTTCCTGCGCCGCTGAGCCGTTCGGCGAAGCGCCGAACCAGCGCCCCGGCAGCGTCTATTCGGTGAGGGCCTTGATGCGCTCGGCCAGCTCGCCGGCCAGCGGGTCGACCGGCGTCTGGAGCATCCCGAGCAGCTTGGCCATGTCGCCCTGCACCTTGATCCTGCCAGCCATGAACGCCTGCATGGCCTCGTCGCGGTCCTGGTTTACGAAGATGGCCCGGGCCGTGGCGTAGTCGAGGGTGAGGGTGACGTGGGGCGCCTCCAGGTGGCCGAGCTCCATCTCCACGGTTCCCGACGTGGTGTCGAGGTGGGCCTGCATGGCGCCCTCGCCGAAGGGAACGTCGGTGATCACCTGGTTCATTCGCACCGGGTCGCCGGCGGGCTCAGCCCGCCCCTGGTACTCGTCGCGGACCTTGCGGACCTCGTCGATCCACTCGTCGCTGAGGAAGGGGTAGGTGGCCATGCCCGGCAAGCTACCCGCCGCCTTGCCGCAGTATCGTGCCGGGGTGGACGCCCCCGTCATACCCGGGGCCGAGGCGTGGTCAGCCGCCGGCGACCCCGCCGGTCTGGCCGGCGACCCGGCCGGCGTCCTCGTCGTCCACGGCTTCACCGGAACCCCGGCGACGGTGCGCCCGGTGGCCGAGGCCCTGGCCGCGGCTGGCTTCGCCGTCGAGGCGCCCCGGCTTCCCGGCCACGGCACCACCATCGAAGACATGATCCCCACCCGCTTCGCCGACTGGTCGTCGGCCCTCGAAGCCACCTACCTCGAGCTCGCCGCCCGCTGCTCAGGTGTGGCCGTGGTGGGGCTGTCAATGGGCGCCACCCTCACCTGCTGGCTGTCCGCCCGCCATCCCGAGATCGCCGGCATCGCTTGCATCAACCCCATGGTGGCGCCGGCCGAGCCTGCCCTGTTGGAGCTCATCGGGCTCATGGTCGATGCCGGCGAGACGGTCAGCGAGGGCGTGGGCGCCGATCTGGCCGACCCCGACGCCCGCGAGATCGCCTACGACGGCTCGCCGCTGGCCCCGGCCCGCTCGCTCTATGAAGCGCTCGAAGCGCTCCAGGACGACCTTTCCCGCATCACCTGCCCCGTGCTGATCCTCACCAGCACCGAGGATCACGTCGTGCACCCCGACAACAGCGACCACCTCGCCGCCCACGTCACCGGCCCCGTCGAACGCGTCCGCCTGGAGCGCAGCTACCACGTCGCCACCCTCGACCACGACAAGGACCTGGTAGCGGAGCGAGTGGTCGACTTCATCCAACGGGTGACGGCATAGCCAGAACGACGAGGCTTTGCCGCCGGCCACACGAGCCGCCGAAGGCGGCCGAACACTGGCTGGCGCCTGCGAGCGACAGCGAGCCAGATGAGT
>JALZNY010000386.1 GCA_030857525.1 Actinomycetota bacterium | reverse complement strand
CTCCGGAGGAGGAGATGTAGGTCACACCGCCGAGCAGGATGGCGGCGCGCGGGTCCCAGCCCAGCACCAGGCCGAAAACCACGCCGGGCAGGGCGTTGGCCAGGGCGTCGACGGCGCCGGCGGCCAGACCGACCCGCAGGTTGGCACCCAGCTCCTCGGAGGTGTACTCGAGCCCGAGGGTCAACAGCAGCAACACCACGCCGACCTCCGAGCCGATGTCGACCAGGTCCTGGCTGAGGTTGAGCTCGATCAGGCCGCCATCGCCGGCCAGCAGGCCGGCCACCAGGTAGAACGGGATGGGGCTGAGCCCGACCCGGTCGGCCAGGCGGGCCAGCACGGCGAGGGCGAGGACCACCAACCCCAGCTCCACCAACACCGGCGCCACCTCCGCCGCAGCGGCGGCGGCCAGGGGCACGCCCACTACCCCTGTTGAAGGAGGCGGAACAGCTCCTTGATGCCATCAGGCGTCCCCACCGCCACTGCGGTGTCCCCGCGCTGCAGGGCGAAGTCGCCGCCGGGGGCGGGGATGGTCTGGCCGTGGCGAACGACGGCGACGATGGAGACCCCTGTCTCGGTGCGCAGGGCGGATTCTCGCAGTGTCCGACCGGCGCAGGCCGAGGTGGCGCCGACGGGGAGCCAGTCGATCGTCAGGCCCTCGATGTCCTGCTGGAGGGCGTTGAGGCGCTCGCTCACATGGGAGGTGCCCAGGAGCTCGGCCAGCGTGTGGGTGTCGTCCGGATCGAGGCGAACGACGTCACGACACGAGTCGGGGTCCTCGGTGCCGTAGACGAGCAGCTCGCGCCGTCCCGTGCGGTGGGCGAGCACGCCGATGCGGTCACCTGCGCTGGTCACGAAGTCGTAACGGACACCCACCCCTGGGAGCTGTACTTCCTCTACCTCGGCCACGGTTGCCCTCGTCGTGGTGAGATCAGGGCTCGATGAAGATGCACTCGCCGGGGCACTCCTCGGCCGACTCGACCACGGCATCGAGCTGGCTGTCGGGGAAGCCGGCCAGCCCTTCGGACCCGCCGGGGTCGCTGAAGACCTTGGATCCCTCCTTGACGTAGGCCAATCCGTCGTCGAGCAGGGTGAACACATCGGGGGCGATCTCTTCGCACAGGCCGTCACCAGTGCAGAGATCCTGATCGATCCAGACCTTCATCGGCATGGCCTCCACGCTCGAGAGACGATTGTGACCAGGCCAATTTACCCGGCCGCAACGGGGAAAACTCACCCCGTCGTCGAGCACGGTCCCGTGTACCCTCCGACTGATGGCGGCGAGCGACGAGACCGAGCTCCACCACCTGCGCGAGCAGGCGATGATCCTGGAGGAGGAGGTGGTCGTGCTGCGGCGCAAGCTGCAGGACGCCCCCAAGCGGGTGCGCACGCTCGAGGAGCGCCTGTTGGAGGCCAAGGGCCAACTGGCCCAGGCGGTGTCCCAGAACGAGAAGCTGAGCTACACCCTGCGCGAGGCGCGCGAGCACATCGCCGCGCTACGCGAGGAGGTCGAGAAGCTCACCCAGCCTCCGTCGGCCTACGGCACCCTGCTCGGCCACAACGACGACGGCACCGTCGACGTCTTTTCCGCCGGGCGCAAGATGCGCGTCGCCCTGCACCCTGACCTGGCCGACGCCGCTCTGGACCGGGGCGTCGAGGTGGTGCTCAACGAGTCGCTCAACGTGGTCATGGCCCGGGGTGCGGAGGTGTCGGGCGAGGTCGTCACCCTCAAAGAGGTCCTCGAGGACCGCCGCCGGGCCCTGGTTCTCGGCCGGGCCGACGAGGAGCGGGTGGTGGAGCTGGCCGAATCACTCACCGGAGTTCACCTGCGGGCGGGCGACAGCGTGCTCATCGATCCCCGTTCAGGTCTCGTGCTCGAGAAGCTGCCGCGGCCCGAGGTCGAGGAGCTGGTGCTCGAGGAGGTGCCCGACATCTCCTACGCCGACGTGGGCGGTCTCGACGACCAGATCGAACAGATAACCGATGCCGTGGAGCTCCCCTTCCTGCACCGCAGGCTGTTCGAGGAGTACCGCCTCCCGGCCCCCAAGGGCATCCTGCTCTACGGTCCTCCGGGCTGTGGCAAGACCCTCATCGCCAAGGCCGTGGCCAACTCGCTGTCGAAGAAGGTCAGCCAGGTCACCGGCAAGCCGGCCGCCCGCAGCTACTTCCTCAACATCAAGGGTCCCGAGCTGCTCAACAAGTACGTGGGCGAGACCGAGCGCCAGATCCGGCTGGTATTCCAGCGAGCTCGGGAGAAGTCCGAGGAGGGTGTCCCTGTCATCGTGTTCTTCGACGAGATGGACAGCCTGTTCCGGACCCGGGGCACCGGGATCAGCTCCGACATGGAGTCCACGATCGTCCCTCAGCTCCTG
>JALZNY010000385.1 GCA_030857525.1 Actinomycetota bacterium | reverse complement strand
AGTTACAGCCGTGTGATTCGAAGTCCTTGGTGCCGACGATAATCCGTCGCCGCCTGCTTCGCAGACCGGATCAGAGGTAGGCGCCGCCGGGGGTGTCGACGCCGGGGCCGCCCTGGCCGGGTGCGGGCAGGCCTCGCTGCTGCATCATCTCTTCCAGCTGGGCCCGGGCCGCCATCTGCTGGGCGAAGAGGGTGGCCTGGATGCCGTGGAACAACCCCTCGAGCCACCCCACCAGCTGGGCCTGGGCGACGCGCAGCTCGGGCTCCGACGGCGTGTCTGACGAGAACGGCGGCGCCAGCCGAACCAACTCGTCGCGCAGGTCGGGCGAGAGCGACGTCGCCAGCTCCTCGACCGAGGTCTCGTAGATCTCCTTCAGCCGGTCACGGCCCGGCTCGTCCAGTGAGGCCGAGCGAACCTCGTCGAGCAGCTGCTTGATCATCGAGCCGATCCGCATGACCTTGGCCGGCGACTCCACCGACTCGCCGCGCTCCTCACCGCCGCCCTCGATGGTCTCGGCGACCAGGACGACCGGTTCAGCGTCGGCGTCGGGCTCAGGTTCGGGCGTCGTCGGAGAGAGATCAGCCATGGTCGTCCGACCCTACCCGTACCTCCCGCCCCCACTCAGGGCTGTGACCGACGGACGCCACAACCAACAGCCACAGTGGGTGGAGCGACGCGCCGGTGATGCCCATCCGGTCCGCAGGTGAAGCGCAACGCGGCGCAGCCGCCCCACCGCGCCGGAGGACCCGGAGGCGGAGGCAGGAGCCGAGCCCCCCGGGCGAGGCGACGCCCGCAGCCGACCAGTGACGCGGCCCGCAGGTGAAGCACAACGCAGCGCAGCCGCCCCACCGCGCCGGAGGACCCGGAGGCGGAGGCAGGAGCCGAGCCCCCAGGGCGAGGCGACGCCCGCAGCCGACCAGAGAGCGCGGTCCGCAGGTGAAGCCCAACGGCGCCGCCAGGGCCCCCGCCGCGTCGGAGGACCCGGAGGCGGAGGCAGGGGCCGAGCCCCCAGGGCGAGGCGACGCCCGCAGCCGACCATCAAAACTGCTCGAGGAAGCGGATGTCGTTGGTGAAGAAGTCGCGCACGTCGTCGACGCCGTGGCGCATCATGGCCATCCGGTCGATGCCGAAGCCGAAGGCGAAGCCCTGCCACTCCTCGGGGTCGAGGCCGCAGTTGGTCAGCACGTTCGGGTGCACCATGCCGCACCCGCCCAGCTCGAGGAAGGAGCCGTCGGGGCGGACGACGTCGAACTCGGCCGATGGCTCGGTGAACGGGAAGTACGACGGCCGCAGCCGGGTGGCGAAGCCGGCGCCGAAGTAGGCCTTGGTGAAGGCGTCGATGGTGCCGGCGAGGTGGGCGAAGGTGATGGCGCGGTCGATCACCAGGCCCTCGATCTGGTGGAACACCGGCATGTGGGTGGCATCGGCGGTGTCCTGGCGGTAGACGCGCCCGGGCATGATCGAGTAGATGGGCGGCGGCTGGATCGCCATGACCCGCACTTGCACCGGCGACATGTGGGTGCGCAGGAGCGTCGATCCCGGTGCGCCGAAGTCGACGTAGAGGGTGTCGTACATGTCCCGAGCCGGGTGGCCCGGCGGGAAGTTGAGAGCACCGAAGTTGTGCCAATCGGTCTCCACCTCGGGACCCTCGGCCACGGTGAAGCCCAGCCCGACGAAGGTCTCCTCGAGGCGTTCGATGGCCAGGGTGATCAGGTGCAGGTGGCCCTGGCGCCGTCGTGAGGTCACCTCGGTGAGGTCGAGGCGCTCGGCCTCGAGGCGCACGCGGCGCTCGGCGGCGGCGAGGTGCTTGCAGATCCCGGTGAAGAGGAACCCGTCGCACTCGCAGGACCAGCCGTGGCGGCAGCGCTCGATCCGGTAGGTAATGCCGGGGTCGGACTGGCTCGCGCTGACGTAGGAGCGGGCCTCGACCACCACGGCCACCCGCACGCCGAGGCGCTTGGCGCGGGCGCGGGCCTCGACCTGGCGGGCGCTGAGCGCTGCGGGGACCGCGGCGAGCGGGATGTGGGTGGTGACCGGAACGGTGCGCAGGCTCGGCCCCACCAGCATCATCGCGACATTGCCGGGCGCGATCCCGCAGCGCTCGGCGACGAATTCGGTCTGTCCGGGGTGAGCGAAGCCGATGCCGTAAAGTTGATGTTTCGAAACCGGCCCGGTGACGACTCCCGATGCGGTTCCCGAACGCGCCAATCCGACCGCAAGCTCGAGCGCGTCGAGCGAACAATGCGCCCCGGCCACGCTCGGGCAGCCTGGCAAGTCGGCCTGCGCGGCGGCGATTGGCCATAACGGCAGGCCGACGTCGAATGCGCTGTCGACGTCGCGCGGGTTCTCGATCAAGACGATCGGACCGTCCCACAC
>JALZNY010000062.1 GCA_030857525.1 Actinomycetota bacterium | reverse complement strand
GAGATGGCCGACGGACGGCGGCGGCGCCTGGTCCGCCTGGGCTTCCCACTCGAAGAGGCGGCCAGCCTGGCCGCCCTCCACACCCGCAACTTCATGTAGCCAGGCTGACGGGCCGGTCGGAAGGGCTGTTGAAAAGGCTATTCTGGCTCGATGCGGGTCGTGACCATCACCGAGGCCAAGAACGGGCTCAGCGCCCTGATCGACGTCGTGCAGACGGGCGAGACGGTGCTGATCGTGGACCGGGGGCGGCCCGTCGCCCGCCTCGACACTGCGGTGTCTGCTTCGCTGGACGATCCCGATGGAAGGCTCGTGCGTCTCCAGCGAGCCGGCATCGTGCAGGCGTCCGCAGGGAGGCCACCGGACCTGACGACGAGTCGACCCCCCTCGCTTCGCGGGGACGCCAGTGCGCTCCGGACCTTGATGCAGGAACGACGAGAGGGACGGTGAGGTTCTGGGACAGCTCTGCGGTGGTCCCGCTCCTGGTGAGCGAGGCGACGACCGAGGCGGTGGAGGCGCACCTCGCCACCGACCCGGTGATGTTGGTGTGGTGGACCACGGAGGTCGAGTGCTCCTCGGCCCTGGCCCGGCTGGCATCCGAGGGGGGGCTCACCACCAGAGCCCACGCCGAGGCGGGAAATCGATTGGACGTGCTCAAGGCGGCGTGGCACGAGGTGCAGGCGGTGGAGGTGGTCCGCCGGACAGCACGCCGGCTCCTGCGGACGCACCGGCTCCGGGCCGCCGACGCCCTGCAGCTGGCCGCTGCCCTCGTCTCCTCCGAGGGCGATCCCGCGTCGATGGAGATCGTGGTGCTCGACGATCGCCTGGCCGGGGCGGCCGAGCGCGAGGGCCTGGTCCTGGTCGAGGCGTCGTGACGGCGGCCCGCACGGCTCGGCGTCAGGACCGACTCGGACCAGCGACAAGCAGCGCGGCCAACGCGGCTACCAGCGGCTCGACCGGGGGACAGCGCCCCTGCCCCAGCGGCTCCAGCGTGAAGAACACCTCGGTGCCGTGCGCCCGGCCCTGGAGGCTGGCCAGCAGGGAGCACGCCGTCCCGTCGGCCGTGGTGATGACGGTGTCGAGCAGGCGGGCGTCGGGATCGACATAGGTCAGCTCGCCAAGCTGATCGGCGGCGGCCAGGAGGCGGCGGTAGACCTCGTCGGGTGGGCCGGGGTAGGTGAGGCTGTCGTCATCAAGGGTGACCGTCGTAGCAAGCGACGAGGCGATAACCCCTGGGTCGGTCGCCGGGGTGCAGCCGGACGTGGGGCCGGCGTGGCGTAGCACGGCGTAGGCACTGACCAGGCGGGCCGTGGCCAAGGTGGCCCCGGGATCGTCGGGGACGAGGTCGGGATGGGCCCGGCGAAGCTTGCGGCGGAAGGCGGTGCGCAGCTCCTCGGCGCTGGCCCGGGGCCCCACCCCGAGGACGCTTCGGGCCTCAGCCTCCTCCACGCGCCGATCGACCGTGGCCGACGCTACCGCGACACCTTCGAGAAGAACTCGGTGATGAGTGCGGTGGCGTCGACCGCGCTGTTGGCCTCGCCCAGCCCGGGTGCGAACCACACGTGACCGCCACCCTCCACCCGCACCAGGCGCACCGCCGTCCCCTCGGTGCAGCCGTCCCAGGCCGTGGTGGTCACCAGCCCCTCGGTAGAGGCAGTAGGCGAACCTTCGCAGCCAGCCACCTCGGCCCACATCGATGCCACCTCTGGCGCTGAGGGATACGAGGCAAGCTCGGCTGCGTTGGGCAGGTCCGGTGGTCCGCCATCGAAGGGAACGAGGGGGTCCTCGCTGCCCCGGAGCTCGAGCACGGAGACGGGCCGGCTCGGCTGGCAGTCGTCAACCGTGACCGTCCCCGCCACCGAGGCGATGGCGGCGACCCGGTCGGCCTCCTCGCAGGCGTAGCGATACGCCATCATGGCCCCGTTGGAGACGCCAGCCAGGAACACCCGGGACGGGTCGACGGCCTGCTCGGCCTCCAGCTCGTCGAGGAGGCGGTTCAAGAAGGCGACGTCATCGACACCTCGCTCCGGAGCCGAGCCGCAGCAGAAGCCGGCGTTCCAGGCCCCTCGGGTCGCCTCGGGGTAGGCCACCATGAAGTTCCCGGCCGAAGCGGCCCGATCGAACTGGGTCGTGTCCACCATGCTCTGCACGCTGTTGCCCCCACCGTGGATCACCACCAGGAGCGGGACGACCTGGCTCGGGTCGAGCGTGGTGGGCACGAACAGGCGGTAGCTGCGCCGGATGCCATCCACGTCGACCTGGCCCTGGCGCACGGCTGGGGCCGGCAGTTGCCTAGCGTCCGTCGCCTCCTCGCCGGCCGTGCCGCAGGCGGCGAACACCAGCACCAACGCCACTAAGGTCACCGCCACCCCTCGCCTCACGGTTGCAGGCTTGTCGCCGCGGGGGAGCTCCCGCAAGTACCTTTGCCGTCCGCCTACCTTCTGGACGGGAACGACAGCGAAAGGGCGAAGTCGCCGTCGGGGTCGGTCCACCACTGGGCCAGCTCGAGCCCGGCGGCGGCCAGCTCGGCCTCCACCCGCTCCCGGCGGAACTTCGCACTGATCTCGGTGCGGAGCTCCTCGCCCTGGGCGAAGGCGATCCGCAGGTCGACTGCGGGCAGCGAGACGGTCTGGGGCGCCAGCGAGCGCAGTCGCATCTCGATGCGCTCCCGACCCGCGTCCCAGTGGGCCACGTGGGCGAAGCCGGCCGGGTCGAAGTCGGCCCCCAGCTCCCGGTTGAGCACCCGGAGCACGTTGACGTTGAACTCGGCCGTGACCCCGGCGGCGTCGTCGTAGGCCGCCACCAGCCGGGCGGGGTCCTTGACCAGATCGGTGCCCAGCAGGAGGCCGTCGCCCGGCTCCAGCCCGTTGGCCACGTCGGCGAGGAAGGCCGCCCGCTGGGCGGGCTCGAGGTTGCCGACCGTGCCTCCCAAAAAGGCGACTAGGCGACGCCCCCCCGGTGGCAACAGGTGGAGGTGGCGCTCGAAGTCCCCCACCACGGCATGCACCGCAACCCCGGGATAAGAATCGGCCAACGCGGCGGCCGCGGTGCGCAGCGTGACCTCGCTGACGTCGAAGGGCACCACCCGGGTCAAGGTTCCTCCGGCAGCCAGGGCGTCGAGGAGGAGGCGGGTCTTGTGCGAGGTCCCCGAGCCCAACTCCACCAGGGTGTCGGCCCCGCAGGCGGCGGCGATCTCGCCGGCCCGGTGCTCGAGGATCGCCGTCTCGCACCGGGTCGGGTAGTACTCAGGCAGGCGGGTGATGGCGTCGAAGAGGGCGGAGCCACGATCGTCGTAGAACCACTTGGGGGGAAGCCACTTGGACTTGGCGCCCAGCCCACGGCGCACGTCGAGGCGCAGGGCCTCGGCCAGGTCGGCGCTGTCGAGGTGGACGTCGACGCACACGGCGGTGTTCAACTGGCCACCCTTCGGGCGGCGACAGCCGATTCTGCACCGAGCGGACCCACCGTCACACCGCCGGCGTCGGCGCTCACCAGGCAGCGATCGGGCAACGACACCCAGTGGGGGTCGTCGTCGTAAGGCTCCGAGGCGATCACGATGGCGCCTCCCTCCTGCCGGCCGAGGCTGGCATCGTCGAGGACGAACAGGGTGTCGCCCCAGGCGCTGGCCACGACCTGCTCCCCGTCGGTGAGGACCAAGTTGAGCCGGGCCGGGGCGATCGATTCGACCACCCCCACGGCCTCGCTCAGGGCCGGCCCCGGCGCGGCGCCGGCATCGAGGGCGTCGAGCACCAAGGCGAAGACGACCTCACTGTCGCTCGCCCCCTCGATGCCGGCCTGGCGAGGGACCGAGATTCGCTGGCGCAGGGCCGCACCGGCCCCGTCGGCGAAGCCGGCCACGGCGCCGTTGTGGGCGAACAGCCACGGTCCGGACGCGAAGGGCGGCGAGCCGCTCTCCTCGACGGCGGCGGGCGGCGTGGCGTCGCGCACGGCGGCCAGGACAGCCCCGGCGTGCACCAACCCGGCCATGCTGGCCAGCGAGCGGTCGGACCAGATGGGGCGGTCGGAGCGGTAGCGGGCCGGCTCGGCCCGCACCGCCTTGTCGTACCAACCCACGCCGAAGCCGTCGGCGTTGACCCGGCCGTGCGCCTGGTGGCGGGGGGCATAGGACTGGTGCACCAGGGAGTGGGATGGCGCCGACAGCAGCGAGGCCAGGCTGGTGGGCGGCCCCAGGTAGGCGAGGAAGCGGCACATGGTGACGGCTGAGAGCTAGGCGTCCCGGGCGCATCGCAGCCCGGCGAAGATCTGGCGGCGGATGGGGTAGTCCCAGTTGCGGAAGGTGGTGCGCACCGCCGAGGGGTGGGTGGCCCACGATCCGCCTCGCAGGACCTTGTGCTCCGGGCCCCAGAACACCTCGGAGTACTCGCGGTAGGGAAAGGCGCGAAAGCCGGGGTGGGGATGGAACTCCGAGGAGGTCCACTCCCACACGTCGCCCACCATCTGATGACACCCGTAGGCGCTGGACCCTTCCGGACAGGAGCCGACGGGGGAGGGACCGAAGCGCCGCTGGCCCAGGTTGGCCACCTCCGACGTGGGGCTGGTGTCGCCCCAGGGGTAGCGGCGCTTGGTGCGGGTGCAGGGGTCCCACGAGGCGGCCTTCTCCCACTCGGCCTCGGTGGGCAGGCGTTGTCCTCTCCACCGGGCGTAGGCGTCGGCCTCGTACCAGCACACGTGCTGGACGGGTTCGTCGCCGGGCAGGTCCTCCTCCCAGCCGAAGCGGTGGCGCGACCAGGCGTCGGGACCGTGGCGGCGCCAGCCACCGGGGTGCTCGAGGCCGGCCTCGGTCCGCCACGCCCACCCTGGCTCGCTCCACCACCGGCGCTCCCGGTAGCCCCCGGCCTCCACGAACTCGAGGTACCGGGCGTTGGTCGTCGCAAACCTGTCGATGTGGAACAGGGCCAGGTCGACGACGTGGGCGGGTTGTTCGTTGTCGTAGGCCCAGGCGTCGGTGTCGGTGCCCATGACGAAGGGCCCTCCGCCGACCAGCACCTCGCCGGCCTCGTGGAAAGAACGGGGCGGGGCGCTCGGCGACGGACGGGGCAGGTCGGGGCGGTAGCCGGGGCCGTCCATGAGCTGGAGGGTGGCCAGCATGGTCTCGTCGTGCTGGTGCTCGTGCTGGAGGACCATGCCGTAGACGTAGCCGGCGCCCAACAGCTCGTCGGAGGGGTCCAGCTCGGCGTCCTCGAGGAGGTCGAGGGCCCGGCCCCGGACCTCAATCAGGTAGGCCCGGGCCCCGGCAGGGTCGAGCATGGGCAGCGAGGGCCGTTCGGCCCGGGGGTTGCGGAAGGCGTCGTAGAGGTGGTCGTAGGTGGCCCCCACCGGATCGCCTCCGAGGGCCCGTACCAGCCAGAGATCCTCGTAGTTGCCCACATGGGCCAGGTCCCAGGCCAGCGGCGACATCAACGGTGAGTGCTGGCGGAGGAGGTCGGCGTCGGCGAGCGGGGCCAAGAGGTCGAGGGAGCGGCGACGCACCGCGTCGAGCTCGACCGCTACCCGCTCCTTCAGGTCCATCACGCGCCGGCCGTCGTGGTCACGGGCGTTCGGGTTCGCGTCCCCGAGGTCGCGTCGTTGAGCACGTCGTCGGCCGGGCAGCGAGCCCGGTCGACGAAGCGGTCGCCGTAGGAGGCGACCGAGTCGAGCAGATGGGCGTCGGCACCCATCCGGGGCAGAGCGGCGAGGGCGGCGGCGAAGCAGGACCGGGCGGCTCGGGCCAGCACGGGATGGGCCAGTCCGTGGCGGGCAGCCTGGCCCCACAGGCCGGCACAGCCCTCGGTGGCCCGCTGCGCAGCGACGGCCGCCTCGGCATCGTCGAGCAGGGCGGCGGCCACGGCTACGGCCACCTGCCACCAGGGATCGGGCAGCGAGTCGATCATGCGCAGCTCCAGCCAGCCCCGGGCCCGCACTGGTGGGAAGAGGGTGCTCAGGTGGTACTCGAGATCGCCGAGGGTGGGGAAGCCCAGCTCGTGGCCCTCGTCGACCCAACGAGCGAAGGGCAGCGGGGCCAGGATCGGTTCCATGTGCCGGGGAGAGACCCGTATCAGCATGACCCGGGCGGCCAGGGTGTAGTCCGTCCACGCCCTCGCCGGGTCGCCGCCTACGTTGCGCCCGTCGCAGGCCGGCGCCGTGCGGGTGGCGTCGATGCCGGCCCACACCGCGGCGCGCCCCGAACACATCCCGTTGGGCACACCGCCGGTTAGGGGCGAGTTGGCGAAGGCACCGAGGAGGACGGGGCCGAGGCGGTGCGCCAGTCGCCAGCGCCGAGCCTGGGACGCCTCGTCGCCGATGTCGAGGTTCACCTGCAGCGAGGCTGTCGCCCGCATCATCGTTCGCCCGCAGTCTCCCTGGCGGTCGAAGTAGGCGGTCATGGCCTGGTAGCGGGGATGGTCGACTACCTGGCGAGCCCCGTCCTGAGGATGGAGACCGGTCCCGAGCAGGTGGATGCCCAGGCGACGCACGGCCGGGTCGACGACGGCCATGTCGGAGGCGGTGACGGCGCAGGCGGCCGACGGTCCCACGTGAGGTGGGGAGCTGATCTCCAGCTGGCCGCCGGGTTCGAAGGTGATGCGGCTCCGCCCGGGCAGGTCCCCCAGGGCCCCGGTGACCTCGGCCACGGCGTGGTGGGGGACGGGGAGGGACGGATCGCCGGAACTGACCAGGACCCGCTCGAGCTCCACGCCGACCAGTCCTTCGAGGGCGGGCGCGAAGCACCGAGAGCGGACGAAGGACTCAACATCGGCTGCCCGTAGGCAGCGGTGGGGAGAGGGCACCCGGCTCGTTAGCGGTAGCCGCACTGGGCGGCGACCCAATCGTGGTTGCGGACGGGGGGAAGCCATAGGTGCAAGCTGGGTCGGTTCACTGCGCTCCTCGCGGTCGTGGTTGCCTGGCGGTGGCAGTAGACAACGGTCTCAAGGCTATCGAGGGCGCACGCGGTCCCAGAGGCGGCCGGCCCGTACGGTCCACGCCCAGCGGCGGGCCCCGGCGAAGGCGGCCTCGGCTGCGAGCTGGCCGACGGAGGTGGCCAGGGTGGGGTAGACGTGGATCAGCGAGGCCAGCTCCGACAGCGCCATGCCCTGGTGCAGGGCCAGGGCCAGCTCGTGGATCACCTCTCCGGCGGCCGGGGCCAGGACGTGGGCGCCCACCAGGGAGCCGCCCGCGCTCACCA
>JALZNY010000384.1 GCA_030857525.1 Actinomycetota bacterium | reverse complement strand
GCCTCGTACACGGGCTGACCCGGTTGCTGGAGCTCCCGGGTCAGGGCGTCGGCGTCGAGGACGACTCCCCCCCGCTCGCCCAGGAGGGCGGCCACGGTCGACTTTCCTGAGCCGACGCCCCCGGTGAGCCCCACCGTCGCCACGACCCGGAAGCTACCGCCCACCGCCTCCACGACCGACCGGGCGTGGGATCGCGCTCAAGTTCCCCCGGCAACCGGACGAAGAAGGACTCAGGTCGGCCGAAGAGGTCGCGCCCCTGGAACAGACCTGAGAACTGAGAACAAGGAGATCCCAAATGGCAAAGCGCAGCAACGTCCTGGTGGTCCTCGGGATCGCCTTCTTCGCTCTCGGGGCGGCGATCGTCTTCCTCCTGGTACGAGACGACACCGCCTCGGCCCAGGCCGGAGCGGCCGGGTCCCCCACCCAGGTGCTGGTGGCCACGGGCGACATCGCCGCCGGCTCCACCGGAGACCAGGTGGTGGCCGAGGGTCTGGTCGAGGCCAAGGAGTTCGCCCCCGGCCAGATCGCCCCTGGCGCCCTCACCTCCACGGCGCTGCTCGCCGGCCAGACGGTGGCCGCCGACATCGCCGAGGGAGCCCAGCTCACCTCCTCGTCGCTTCGAGCCAGCCAGGTCCGGGGGGCCAGCGTGGCTATCCCCGAGGGCAAGCAGGGCGTCGCCGTGCAGCTCGACTTCGTTCCCGGCGTGGGTGGCTACGTGGGCGCCGGCGACCGGGTGAACATGTACTCGGTCGTTCGCAACGGTGCGCCCGACCCCGAGAACCCTGAGGACGCCCCCTGCAATCCCCGGGTCCGCCTCTTCCTCTCCAACGTCGAGGTCCTCGACGTGTCCTCCGAGGTCGCCCCCCGCCGGGCCGTGGCCGATCAGGAGCAGGAGCGGGTAACCGGTAGCGCCATCACCTACCTGCTGGCGCTGGACCCCGTCGAGGCCGAGCGGGTCATCTTCATGACCAGCAACGAGTCGCTGTACCTGGCCCTGACCGGCAAGGACGTTCCTCCCACCTCCACCGACGCTCCGGGCATGTGCTCACCCGTCGCCGACCAGACCGACTCGGTGGCCTGAGATGCGCAACCCCCGCATCCTCATCCTCGACGAGTCCGACGAGCTCCGGGCCCAGGTCAGCGACGTGGTCGACGACCTCCGTCCCCGGCCTGAGGTGGTTACCTGCGCCCGGGTAGAGCTGGTCTGCGACATCCTCTCTGACGACGGTCCCTTCGACGTCATGGTGGCCGGTCCCAGCCTGGGTGACCAGGCCGGGCTGGCCCGCCTCCGCCTCATCCACGACGAGCTCCCGGCCATGGCCACGGTCCTCGCCTTCGACCACCGACCCGACGCCCACCTCCGTGATCTGATCCGCACCGGTGCGCTTGATCTGTTGCAGCTCCCCGTCCACGACAAGGAGATGCTCGAGAGCATCGAGCGGGCCTTGGAGACAGCCGGCAAGCTGGAAGCCCCAACGGCCACGGCTGTCCCCGCCCCGGTCCCCACCCTCATGCCGGCGGCGCCGGCCAGGGGCGCTCGGGCCCTGGGCCAGGTCCTTACGGTGGCCTCGGCCACCGGAGGCTGCGGAAAGACCTTCATGGCCACCAACCTGGCCTACTTCCTGGCCCGCCACTCCGGCGGCCGGGTGTGCGTGATCGACCTCGACCTCCAGTTCGGCGAAGTGTCCACCGCCCTGCGGCTCAAGCCCCGCTTCACCATCTACGACGCGCTCCAGCGCGAGGACAACGACGAGGCCGACCTTGAGGCGCACTTCGGTGAGTACCTGGTCTCGCACTCCACCGGCATTGCAGTACTGGCCGCCCCCAAGGATCCATCGGAGGCCGACCGCATCAACCCACCCGACGTGACCCGCGTCATCCAGGCCGCCCGCCACCACTTCGACTACGTGGTGGTCGACACCCCCTCGGCATTGACCGAGATCGTGCTGGCTGCCTTCGAGGGCGCTGAGCGCCTCTTCGTGATGGCCACGCTCGACCTGCCCAGCGTGCGCAACCTGGGCGTCTTCCTCACCACCCTGGAGAAGCTCAAGGTCCCCACCGACAAGGTCCGACTCATCCTCAACAAGGCCGAGTCCGACGTCGGCATTGAGATCGGCCAGGTGGAGAAGCTGTTCCCTCAGGGCTTCGAGGCCGTGCTCCCCTACGCCAAGGAGGTCAGTCGCTCGATCAACCTGGGTGTGCCCGTGCTGGCCTCGTCGCCCAACGCCGAGGTGAGCCGCAACATGGTCCCACCCATGGCGGCCCTGCTCCCGGCCGACAGCCTGGTCCGGGTCGCCCCGACGATGCCGGCCCGAGCTCCTGGGTTCTTCCAGCGGATGTTCCACCGCCCCCAGCCGTCGACCTCCTAGCCCCGACCTCCTAGCCC
>JALZNY010000383.1 GCA_030857525.1 Actinomycetota bacterium | reverse complement strand
CGACGTTCCGCCGCTGCCGGCCTGAGGGGGCGAAGGGGAAGGAGGTTGAGGAAGGGCAAGGACGAGCCGGGGGAATCGTCGGTCGAGGGGGCGCCCACCGGATCTCCTGCGACGGAGTCCCCGCCGACTGGGGTAGCGGCGCCTGCTGGGACCACGGTCGTCGCGCCAGAGCAGGCCGGGTCCGAGCTCCCCGATCCGGAGGCGGTCGAGCGGGCCGGCGTGGCCAGCCGCAACGTGGTACGTGTCGCCGCCCTGGCCGCCGCCGCCCTGTGGATCGCCATCACCCTGCTCGGTCCCTCGGCCGCCGGATCGGCCCGAGCCACCGGAGCGGTGGCTCCTGCCGCCGCCGGGGCTGCGCTCCTGTTCGCCACCGTGAGTCGCCCGGGTCGACGGCTGCCGGCCGCCGCGGGGGCCCTGGCTCTCTTCCTGGCCACCGGCGGTCTGGCGCTCGGAGTGGGGGAGGGCCGGTCCGGCTACGCCGTCGCCGGGCTCGCCGGGGCCTGCGTCCTCGTCACCCTGGCCGGGCGCAGCGGAGGCAAGGAGCTCCTCGGTCTTTGCGCCTTGGCTCTCGCCGGCACGGCCGCCATCGCCGGTGGGTTCGCCCGGGTGGTGGGGGCCACGGGCTCCCTCAGCCTCCCCGCCGACGGTCGCCTCGACCTCGACGCCGGGCTGCTCCTGGTGGCCGGTGCCGCCGCGGTAGCCGTCGCCGGCGCCCTCCGACCCCGTCGTTCTACGGCGCTGCTCCTGCCTGTCGCCCTCGCCATCGGGGTCCCGGCGGCGGGGGTGTTCGGCGCCGCTGGGGACGGGCTCGCCCTGGCCCTGATGCTGCTGGCCCTGGCGGTCACGGTCGGTTGGGCCGCCACCACCGCCCAGTTCCCCGATGCCCGATTGCTGGCGGCCGCCCTGGCCCTGGTCGCCTTGGCCGCCGCCGCCGTGCCCTCCTCGGGCGTCCCCGGCTCTGGGGCCGCCGTGAACGGCATCCAGTCGGCCGGCGTCCCTGCCGCCTGGCTGTTGGCTGTGGCCGCGGTGGTCACCGCCGTGTGCCTCGTGCCCCTGGCGGCGCTGTCGGCCGTCCCGGGCGCAGCCGCCCTCGTCGTGGTGCTCATCGCTGATCCCGAGCCCGCCCGCCTGGTCCTGGCCGTCCTGACTGTCGCCCTGGCGGTGGCGGCGACCGCCGCCAGCGCCGCCATCCGAGGGGCGGGTTCCCTCGCTGTCGACCCCGGGACCGCCGAGCCTCGTCTCGCCGGCTTGCTCACCGCCGTGCCGGCTCTGGCCCTGGGCGCCTGGCTCGTCGTCGCCCCCACCAGTTGGACCTGGGCCGGGGCAGTCAACCTCGACGGCTGGTCTGACAGCGTCGCCTTGGCCGTGGCCGGAGGGCTGATCGCGGCGGTGGCGGCAGGGGCGGCCGGACGGGTGGCCGTGCCCCGGCTTCCCCTCCTCGCTGCCCCCGATCCGACCGTGCCCTCCGCCGAGGGAGGGTCCGGACGGGCCCTGGCCCTGGTGGCAGGGGCGGCCCTCGGCCTGGCCCTGCTCGCGTTGCTGCTGGTGGGCTGACCATCGACGTCAGCACCCACGAGCCGGAGGCGAGACGCCCAGCCCGTCGCCTGCACTCGCCAGGCCCGGGGGACACCGCACTAACCTCGGAGGGTCGCTCGCCTCGCTGCGGGCCCTCCTTCGCCATGGCCACCACCCGACCCGATCGCCGTCCCGGTTCCTCGCCGCCTCGCCCGCGCTCCGCTGGCCCCCCTTCTCGCGCCCGCCGCCAGCCCAGGTCGAGACGCCCGCCTGCGTCGCCCCGTCCCGCGTCCCGTCAAGGGCCCCTCGCCCCCACCCGCCGCAACCCGCCACCGCCGGTCCCCACGCCTCCCAATTCGTCGGGGTCGGGCCGCCGCCGTCGGGGCGGGCGTCCGCCCGGCCGTCGATCGGTGTTCTGGCGCTTCCGCCGCCTGTTCTTCCTGTTCGGGCTCCTCTTCGTCTTCGGGCTGGCCGGGGTGGGGTTCGTGCTGGCCAACGTGCCGCTGCCCGACGTCGAGATCCCGGTGGAGACCACGTTCCTGCTCGACGCCAACGGCAACAAGCTGGCCGAGCTGTCGGCCGGTGAGGACCGGGTGTCGGTCGATCTCGAGCGGATTTCGCCCAACTTGGTCAACGCCGTCCTTGCCGCCGAGGATCGCGACTTCTTCGAGCATCCGGGAATCGACATGAGCGCCATCGCCCGGGCCACCTTGGCCGACCTGCGGGGGCGGCCCCTCCAGGGCGGGTCGACCATCACCCAGCAGTACGTCAAGAACACCTACGTGGGCGACGACCGCACCCTCGTGCGCAAGCTGAGGGAAGCGACGCTGGCCGTCAAGATCGAGCAGCGCTTCGACAAGGAGGAGATCCTC